>JAHLLU010000130.1 GCA_020444005.1 archaeon | reverse complement strand
GGCATATCCAAGAAAAGCTGATTGTTCCTGAGAAGGTTGATGTTGTTGACCGTAAGAAGCCTACAAGCAAGGATTGCACTCCATGGGGAACAGATGATCCCAGTGGTGTGCCGGAGATGCCTGCTTTTGGGGAAGGCTACAGGCTTCTTGTTACTGGTAGCACTCACAAGCCTGATGGCGTACGTAACTTTGCACCCGAGTATCACCAGAAGATCGTCTACAGGATCAGGGACAAGATACTGAACGCAGAGCCCAAGATCAGAGACATTCACACAGAGCATATCGAAGACGCTAAAGTAGCAGTATTAAGTTTTGGCGCCAGTGCTCGTCCAAGCATCGAGGCTGTTGAACAGGCGAGAAAAGCTGGTATCAAGGCTGGTTTGTATCGTTTAAAGACCATCTGGCCGTTCCCTGAGGAGCCTGTGCGCGAGCTTGCAGACAAGGTTGACACCATTATAGTTGTTGAGATGAATGTAGGTAAGCTTGTGAAGGAAGTTGAACGCGTTGTCTGCGGTAGAGCCAAGGTTGTATCCCTTGGAAAAGTAGGAGGACAGCTACCATTGGCTCGAGAAGTATACGAGACCATAAGGAGGAATGCATGATGAAGAGTCTATTCGAGTACCGAGACCAGTATGTGAGGAGTCAGCCCTCGGCTTTCTGCCCCGGCTGCGGTGGAGGAATCATCCTCAACTGCTTCCTAAGAGCTATTGATGACCTTGGACTGGATCAGGATAAGATACTGGCTGTGTCCGGTATCGGTTGCACTGCTTGGATACCGAGCCCCAACTTTAACGGAGATACGCTACATACGACTCACGGTAGGGCAATCGCTTTCGCTACTGGCGCCAAGGCGTTTAACCCGGACTTAACTACCGTCGTTTTCACTGGTGATGGGGATGGAGCTGGTATCGGTGGAAACCATCTGATACACGCTGCCCGTCGTAACATCAACCTCAAGGTAATACTGGTCAACAACATGAGCTACGCCATGACAGGCGGACAGATCGCACCCACAACGATGCACGGTGAGACCACAGTCACAAGCCCCTATGGTAACCCAGAGTTCCCATTCGATATTACTCAGCTTGTGAAGGCAGCGGGTGCTAGCTATGTGGCCAAGTGGAGCACATACCACGTGATTGAATTGACAAACGCCATCAAGGAGGCACTACAGCACAAGGGCTTCAGCTTTATAGAGGTCTTGAGCCAGTGTCCGACCCAGCAGCGTAGGATATTCAATCTCCGTGGACCATTGGATAGCCTACCTCCTAGGATACTGGATATGTTCATGGAGAGCACATACAACAGGAACAGGGAATCCAAGGGTGGATATCTGTACGCGGTTCCAGCTTCTAACCCCAAGAAGACTCTTGATGTGGTCTCGGGTCTTGGTTCTGCGAAGATCGTTGATCATATGGGTTTTGGTCAGGTTGTGCGGGTGGATAACCCGGATACTGATGCGTTGAGGGCGAAGCTTGAGGCATTAGGTGAGGTCAAGTATGTGGCTGATCACATGGAGAAGAAGATCGAGTTGGGTCTTTTTGAGAAATATGAGCGTCCGGAGCTAACAGAGAGTCTGCAGGAGATAATCCGCAAGGCGCGAGGTGAGCAATAATGCAGCAAAATATACTGATTAGTGGAACAGGTGGACAGGGAGTCATCGCATCAGGTGAGTTTCTAAGCAGAGCCCTATTCATGAAGGATTATGAGATCATGTTCAGTAGAAGCTATGGTGCCTCTGCTCGTGGCGGTGCCTGTATGAGTCAGATTATGGCTGCGGATCATGTGATCAATGATCTTCAGTTTGAGGCAAGCGATATACTGTTGTGTCTGAGTCTTCCGGCTTTCAAGAAGTATATGCCCATGGCTAAGAAGGGTTCACTGATTATCGTTGATACCCATGTCTATGAGCGAGCAGATAGTATCCGTGATGATGTGGAGATCATTCAGGTTCCTGCACGGGATATTGCGGTTAAGCTTGGTAACCAGATTGTCGCCAACATGGTGATGCTTGGAGCACTCTCGAAGCGCTCCGAGATGGTTAGTTTGGATCTCTTGAAGGATGCTGTGAATACCTATATGCGTGAGTCTATGAGGGATATTAACCTCAAGGCTCTCCAGCAAGGTAATGAATCAGTCTAGGGACCCAAAATGAGTCGAGAGTACCCATCTCAACCGATTCCCGGCGTAGCAGCGGTCACAATACATGAGGGTAAAGTGTTGCTTGCTATGCGTGGTAAGCCTCCTAGTTTTGGTAAGTGGGGGATTCCCGGTGGGGTTGTTGAGGTTGGTGAGACTCTAGATGAGGCGGTTAAGCGTGAGGTTTTTGAGGAGACCAATGTCCGTATCGAGCCAATTAATCTGATTACGGTTTTTGATGCCGTCAATAAGGATGATGATGGACATGTTCATTATCACTATATCTTGTTTGAGTATCTTTGCAGGTATGTTTCGGGGGAGGTTCATGCTAGTAGTGATGCTCCTGATGCTCGTTGGGTGGCTTTTGATGAGCTTGACAGTATTGATATTATGTCTAGTACCCGTCGGTTTATTGACCGGGTTTTAAAAGAGAACGGTCTCATCTAACCAAATGGTTAAATATAGTCGAATATCGTTACCATTTGGAATACCATGGTTAATGTAGACGTCGAGATAGACGCAAAAGGCTTGTACTGTCCAATGCCCATTGTTAAACTCAAAAAAGCAACAAAAACGATGACAGAAGGACAGGTAATTAAAATCGTAGCGACAGATCCAGGCAGTAAAAGAGACATTCCAGCTTGGGCGAACAAAACTGGAGCCAAAGTCCTTGAGACAAACGAGGGCGATGGCACATTCACATATATTATTAGGGTGTAAAAGATGAGTGAGAAAAAAAGAAAAATGGCGTTTGTTGTCCACAGTGGTTCGTTGGATAAGCTATACCCTGTTTTCATACTGGCTAGCACAGGTGGTGCAATGGATGCTGAGGTTTCTCTCTTCTTTACGTTCTGGGGTATGGATGCGATAAAGAAGGGTGGTTTGGAGAAAGCCAAGTTACCGGGGATCATGAGTTTAGGCACTGGAATGATGAAGGGTAAGATCAAGGATGTTGGAGTTCCCACACTAAAAGAGATGTTGGAGATGTGCAGGGACACAGAGAATGTGAAGATCTATGCTTGTAGTACCACTATGGAGATTATGGGTATATCTAAGGATGAGTTAATCCCTGAGGTTGATGAGATCGTCGGCGCAGCCACGTTCCTTGATATTGCGATGGACGCAGACGTCCAAATGTTCATCTAGGTGAATATATGGGACGTTTAATGATACTCCTCTGTGAGTCTCCATTCCAGAACGATGTTCTTGATGAGGCGCTTGAGATCAGTAAATCTGCTCTTGAGAAAGGGCATATGGTTGATATGTACCTGATGATGGACGGTGTTTATGGTCCTTTGAATACCCAGAGCGGGGAGCCTTTCCATATGGACAGCGCCAGTGACAAGTTTAAGGAGCTTATTGAGCTTGGAGCCACTATAAGTGGTTGCAGGGTTTGTATGCAACTCAGAGGCGTTCAGGAGGAGATGCTTCCAGAGGGCGTTGATATCGGTGGTATTTTTGATCTCGGTGAGATGCTTGCGGAGGCAGATGTGGTGTTGAGTATGGCGGGGGCGAGATAATTGGAGAAACAGGTATTAATCGTCATAAAGTCAGCGCCCTTTACTAATCTCAACTATTATGAGGCTCTTCGTACAGCCGCGGGTCTATGGGACCACGAGGTAAAGATACTCTGGACCGGAAAAGGAGTCTTGGGTGCACTCAACAACGTAGATCAGACGCTTACCAAAAAGTTCCTTTCTGATCTTCCTGATCTCGACATTGAGTTGTATGTTGATGAAGCGGCTCTTGTTGCGGCTGGGTTTGATGAGGATGACTTGGTTGATGAGGTTGAGACCGTTGCTGAGGATAAGATACTTGAGTTGATTATGGAGGCGGAGGCTAGCCTCGTCTATTAGGAGTGATAATAGTGTCAAAATTAATTGTATTGAATACAAAGGATGAAAAGATGCTTGAACGAGCCCTCAAGATGGATGCAGAGCTATTGCTGATGCAGGACGCGGTTCTATTCACCAATAACAGAATAGAAGAAAACAATAAGCTCGCTGCACACAAGGTATATGCTGTGAAGCGGGATGCCGTTAAGCGGGGTCTAAGCGACAGGATGCTCGATAAGGTTGAGCTAGTAGATATGGATCAACTTGTTGATCTTTTGTTTAGCGGTAAATCTGTGGTAAATCTGTGATACGTATGGCTGATAAGATCGATCTTGATGAGGAGCTAATCAAGCTTCTACAAGCGGACAGCAGGCAAAGCTACAGAGACATAGCTAAACAGCTTGATATCAGCCACGTCAGCGTCTCATCAAAAGTAAAGGCACTAGAGGAAAATGGTGTCATCAAGGGCTACACAACCATTGTGGACCCTGATAAGATGAACATCTATCCACTATGCCTACGCATCTCAGCTGGAGCAGGAGCAGACCTCAGTAAGATAGGTGAAAAGATTGCAGAGTACCCGGAGATGAACACGGTTATGCGTGTCAGTGGTGACTGTGAGTTGCTTGTTTTGGCTATGTGTCGTAACCGTGAGTCGGCGTTAAAGCTGCTTGATGATATCAACACCATAAAGGGCATCGGAAAGGTGGAGAGCCATATTGTGCTTGAAGCCATAAAGATGGCTGGCGTCAAGGTCAAGACCTAGTTTTCACAAATTTTTATCCCTGTACTGTTTTCTATATGCCATGTACAGGGTTAGCGTTGACGTAGGCGGTACATTCACAGACCTAGTTGCACTGGACGAAGAGACGGGTGAAGTAATCAACATCAAGACACCGAGTGTACCAAAAAACCCAGAGCAGGGTGTTGTGAACGCCGTTGAGGCGTTTCTGGGTTCTCATAGCGCTGATTCTGTGCGTATGATTGGGCACGCTACTACGATTGCCACGAATGCTTTGTTTGGGCAGGTTGATCTTGACTTGCCTAGGACTGGACTTGTGACTACTAAAGGCTTCAAGGACGTTATTGAGATTGGGCGCCAACGGCGTGCCGAGGTATATAACCTGTTTTTTGAGCGTCCTCCGATGCTTGTGAAGCGGCGGCACCGGTATGAGGTTGATGAACGGATAAGGCATGATGGTGTGGTTATGCAGGATATTAACTGTGCTGAGCTTGACTCAGTGATTAACAGGCTCTCAGCGGATGGTGTAGAGTCTGTTGCCGTGGGTTTCATCAATAGCTACGCGAACACGGTTCATGAGGAACAGGTTAAACAGGCTATCAGTGAAAGTCTGGATATCTATGTTACGGCTAGTTATGAGATCAGTAACGAGTACCGTGAGTATGAGCGGTTTAGCACAGCCGTTGTGAACGCGGTACTGATGCCGGTTATCCATAAATACATCAATCAACTCGAAGAAGACCTAGAAAAACTTGGACTCAAGACACAGCTTTATGTTATGCAGAGTAACGGGGGTCTCGCAAAAAGCAATGTGGTGAGCAGGAAGCCTGCCACGATTGTGGAGTCTGGTCCTGCTGCTGGGGTTATTGCTGCTGCTTGGCTAGGGGAACAGACTGGAGTAAAAAACATAATCAGTTTTGATATGGGGGGCACCACCGCCAAGGCGGGTACAGTGCGGGGGAAAATACCCGAGGTTGTACCCGAGTATGAGGTGGCGGGTAAGATCCATATGGGTAGGCTTGTGAAGGGGTCGGGTTATCCTGTGCGTTTCCCCTTCATTGATTTGGCTGAGTGTAGTGCAGGGGGTGGGACCATCGCTAAGGTGGTTAATGGTTCTTTGATGGTTGGTCCCATGAGTGCTGGTGCGGTTCCGGGTCCAGCTTGTTATGATAGAGGCGGCGTGGAGGCGACTATTACTGATGCTAATCTTTTGTTGGGTAGGTTGAATCCGGGTAACTTGCTGGATGGGGGTATGGATATTCACCCGGGTTTAGCGGGTGACGCCTACAAGCGATTAGGTAATGAACTGGGAATAGCCCCCGAGGAAGCTGCTGTTAGCGTCATCAGGATAGCCAATAGCATGATGAGCAAGATTCTCAGAATAGTCTCGGTTGAACGTGGTTATGATCCAAGGGATTTTGCCTTGGTTGCGTTTGGTGGCGCTGGTCCAATGCAT
>JAHLLU010000129.1 GCA_020444005.1 archaeon | reverse complement strand
CCATCCACCTATTCAAGTGGGACTAGCCCCTGTGGCTTCGGCTAAACGGTTCAAGACTATAAGCCGGATGCCCGGGATAAACATCAGTGAAGATACCAAACGTAGGCTTTGTGCCTCGGATGACTTTGAGTCTGCCATGGTCTCTGAGTTATCGGAGATGGCTGATGTTCTCAAGGAGGAGGTTGATTACCCACTTGGTTTCCATATTATGCCCATCGGCAGCGATGAGCTTGGATGTAGACTAGTAAAGGAGTTACAGAAATGAACATAAAATGCAGTATTTCAGGGTGTTTACCACGCCCACCGCGTCTCATATCCGAGACACGGAAATATGACAGGTCAAGAATAAACGAGGAAGAACTAGAAGAGGCTTACAGAACATACACCAAAGAGGTTATTGATTATCAGGTGGAGCAGGGCTTAACCTTTATCAACGATGGGTATCTGCGACGCCAAGACCTGCTCAGACCATTCACCACCAAGCTCAAAGGGGTCGAGACAGGGCAACTCTACAGATGGTTCAACAATAATACCTTCTACCGCATCCCGTTGATCAAGGGGAAATTAGAGGGAAAGGCGCCTTTCAACGAGACATATCTTGACCTGCTACCTAAAGCAGAGTACAAAGCAGTCTTACCAGCGCCCTATACATTCGTGAAACTAGCGAAAAACGAGTACTATGAATCTGATGCAGATTTCCTACAGGACATCGCAGAGATTATCAACGCGGAGATCAAGGCACTTGAAAAGCAAGGATACACGTATATCCAGTTGAGTGATCCCGCTCTTGTCTACCACAAGACGGCTCCAAGTAAGAACGAGATCTCGTCAATCGCAGCAGCTATTGAGATAGCTACTAGTGGAGTCAAAGCACGGACGGGGCTTCAGACTTATTTCGGGAACATTGAGCCTGTATTGGCTGATGTCTTGGATTGGAAGATTGATGATATCGGGATCGACTATTATGAGACCGACGCCGATGCTGTCAAAGAGTACAGTTTCAAGGGCGGAGTATCCCTGGGCTTGGTAGACGCACGTAACACCCTAAAGGAAGACTCAGATGAGCTTGTATCCATCTGTAATGAGGTGATTGACGCCTCCAATCCAGTGAGTCTAATGGTAGCAACAAACTGTGACCTAGATTTCCTCACATGGGAAGAAGCACAACACAAGATAGAGACAGTGGTAAAAGTAGCCAAACAGCTAAAGGAGGAACAGCGATGAGCAAACTATTCCCAACATATGAGATAGGTAGCATAGCTAAGCCTCGTTGGAGGGTTAAGGGCTATGCTGGTAGAAAACTGAATCAAGCTGACCTTGATGACGCGGAGAAGTGGGCAAAGATACTGGGAATCGACTATTCGAAAGTAGAAACGGTTCTGAAAGGTGATTCTCCTAACCGTAAACAGGAGATTGTTGATCTTAGCGCATTGTATGTCTTGACGATGTTCGAGAAAGCCGGACTAGACTATGTTTATGATGGTGAGCAGTGGCGAGTCGAGATGTATGAACATGTCATCAGAAATCTAGGTGGATTCAAGTTCAGCGGCTGGATCAAGAGCTTCGACTACAGATACTTCAAGAAGGCAAGCGTTGTCGAAAAAGTCAGCTACAAGCAACCCTACTACCTTGAGGAATACGAGTCAGTCAAAAAACAGACAAATCTTCCTTTGAAAGTGCCCATTACTGGACCATACACACTTACAGACTGGACATACAACGAGTACTACGAGAAAAAACACAGCAACATCAAGAGCTTCCCAAGGCGACGCTACGAGGCACGAAAAGAACTTATCTTTGACATCGTAGATGAGGCGTTACGCCCAGAGTTCAAGAAGCTAGTTGATGCTGGTGTAAAGTGGATACAGATAGATGAACCAGCAGTAACCACCAAAGAAACCCCAGAAGAGATGGAGCTATTCGTAGACGCCTACAACCGACTCACAGAAGGCTTCGACATCGAGTTTAGTCTCCACAACTGCTTCAGCAACTATAACCTACTAGCCCAATACGTACCCAGTCTCAAGAAATGCAGCCAGTTGAGCCTAGAATTCGCCAACCGAGACGTACACGAGGAAGGCCCAAGCCACCCCGGATATGATGGGTTGACGGCTTTCCTCGATAACGGATACAAGGGTGCGTATGCTCCGGGATTCCTTGATATTCACACGGATTTCATTGAGAGCCCAGAGTTGGTTCGTGATCGCGTACTCTATGTCGCTGACCTTGTAGGTAAGGAAAAGGTGTGGGTTACTCCAGACTGTGGTTTACGTACACGTAGCTGGGACGTAGCATACCAGAAACTACTGAACCTAACAAAAGGTAAAGAGCTAGCAAAAGAACTAGCTTAACTCTTCTCTATTTTCTCTAAAGCCGCGGCGATAATAAACGGGAAAAGACTTGTTACCTCGCCGAATATGGTCGCGGTTTTTTCTTCAAGCTGACCTTTTCTGAGTTTTCCCCATGTAATAGACTCTCTAAGAGGTGCTCCGCTGAGGCTTCCATCTTCAACACGTGCACTGCTCAATTGTATTGCTGCGTCTAATCCGTCGCGTAGCGTGTGCATGTACTGTGTGTGATGTTTGGGTGTGCCTCCTCCGAGAATTATTGCACCTGATTTCTCTGCGTCAAATACCATGTCACCCAAGAGGTCAAAGTCTTTGAGGGGATCAAAAACCAGCTTCTTCTGCTTACTATACAGCCAGAGTGGTATTCCAAGCATACAGTCTAGAAAACCGGGGCTGAATATGGGTATGTTTTTGTCTGCGGCTGCCTTGAGCACTGACTCCTCGTCTGTGATTCTTGCTCCTATTTCATGAAGGAATTCATGGATGGCGATGCCGTCTCTTTTTTCCTCTGGAATATCATCTATGAGTTTACCGACGTAGCTCTCAATATCCACAAAAGTATCATTCTCGATGAAAATATCATAAGCCCGGTTATAGCCTTCCTCGTATAACTTCTCATCATCAACATTTGTAGTGCCGATATAGTGAGTGCGTCCCATGGATTCAACGATGTCATGCACCATATTGGCTCCGTTGGTCATAACTGCATCAACATAACCGTCTCTAATGAGGTCACGAAGAATAACCCTCATACCACCAGGTACCAGAGGTCCGCTTAATGTGATAAAAACAGTATAACTGGGGTCGCTAAACATCTCGGCGACGATTTCAGCAGCTCTGCCGACTCGTCCTCCTTGCATTACCCCAGTGAGACGCATCTCCTCAGCCAACTCTCCCACGGTCATGCCGGGGCGAAGCCTGATTTGATGAACCTTCTTCATCTTTGTGCCTTCAGTTCTTGACTCTCTGGATCTTTACACGATCCATGATAATCCAGTACTCGACTTCCTTGCCAGCCTCGATCTTGGACGCGATTTCCTCATCATCAGGAGTATTAACATCCCGCATCTCATAGGTCTCAAGGTCCATAAGCTGGATACTTGCAGGAGATACGCTTACGATCTGTCCACTTCGCTTGTCAACGATAGGTACCTGTATGTTTGTGTCTGTACTAGCGACGTAGCTTTGTTTTCTTCCGTCGAAGAGACTGATGGCGGTACATCTGAATTTTGCGCTTCCGTGTTTTCCTGGTTTGCTTTTTGTGATCTGTTTGATTTGGCTTGGTTCATCGTTAATGATTGCATAGCTTCCCTCTTTCAGTTCACCGACTTTTGCCATTCTAAATGCCATTCATGTTCACCATTAATCTAATTTACAGACACTTGAGGGATTTCTTGTATTAAAGGTAACGCCTAAACGTCTTTCTGCTCCCGTATTGAGCCCCATTTTTTCTCTATATCCCTGACCTTGAACGCGAAGTTCGTGGAAGAAGATAACACAGTAACCTCGGGTTTAATCTCAAGAACCTCCTCAAACAACTCTTTGAGATACCCGCTTAGAAATAGGCTCCATTTGTAGCCATAGGCGTGACTCAGGTTGATGTTTTCATGTTCTCCGCGTGTACTTATTATAGCGGTAAACCAGCCGCTGTGATCACCTAAGACCTCTTGAATATACCATAAAGAAGTCTCATAGGTTGGCTGTATTCCTCTTCGGAGCATAAGCTCGTGGGGTCGTTCCTTACCCAACTCGTAGCTTATCTTCATGATTGTCTCTTCATCTAACACTTCCATTAGTGCACGTAGTGTGCTAGCTGAGAGTGTCGCCGCGTTTGATTTATCGAAGAACCTGTATGTCTCTACATAGCGTCTGATCTGTTGATCCATAATCTGGTTGACGCTGATTCCATGCCTGTCAGCCTCATGTTTGAGAATATCATCATATCCTTCATCGATTCTGATGGTACGGGTAATTGTGTTACCTTTAGCGTATGGGTCATGGAACTTCAAGATACTTTTGAACACAAGTGAACACACTTATTAACCTTATCGTATGTTTGAAGGAAAATGTACACGGCACCCTTATAATCAAAAATTCCAGCAACTAACAAGACTGGCACCTTTTAGGTTCGGAGGCTACTCACGATAAAATGCACAAGTTGCGGAAGCGAAAAAATAGTAATCGACTACGAGACTGGAGAAGAAGTCTGCGGGAGATGTGGACTCGTAGTCAAAGACACATTAATCAACCAAGGACCAGAGTGGAGAGCCTTCACAACAACCGAACGCAACAACCGAAGCAGGACAGGCCTCGGCTACAGCTATACTCTATACGATAAAGGACTATCAACAATATTCAGACCCGACAGAGACCACAACGGCAACCGTCTCAAAAACGAGACCCGGATAAAGATGACTCGTCTGCGAAGATTCGATAACCGGTCTAAGTTTGATGAGACAGAGCAGCGAAACCTCAGCACAGCTATGGCTGAGCTGGACAGGATCGCGACACAGATGCATATCCCGCAGAACGTCAAGGAAAGAGCAGCACTCATCTACAGAAAAGCGTTGAAAGCCGATCTCTTACGTGGACGCAGCATAGATGGTTTTGTTGCCGCAAGCCTCTATGCAGCGTGTAGACACTTATCTCTACCAAGACCCCTCCCCGAGATCACAGCGGTTTCAACAAGAAACCACGCCGAGGTAGCCAGAACATACAGGCTCTTGATCAAAGAGCTAAACCTCAAGATGCCAGTGGATGACCCCATGAAGTTCGTCCCCAGCATCGCATCAAAACTAGAACTAGAACCCAGAACCCAGCAATACGCAGTAGACCTTCTAAGAGAAGCAAAAAAACACCGTGGACTAACAGGAAAAGACCCTAGAGGTCTCGCGGCTGCTGCTCTCTACAAGGCGAGCATCGAGACAAATGACAAGCGTATTCAGAAGGATATCGCAGAGGCGGCTGGGACAACAGAGGTAACCCTACGTAACAGACTTAGGGGTATTGAGGACCTACTGGGTAGTAATACAATAAACTAGCTCTGAGTCGGTTAAACCCTCAATCACCTGTTTGTATACCCTATTTCTTGTAGCTGTTCTACGCTGGGCTATAGTTGATATGACATGGTCTATGTGAAACTGGGGCAAGTGACGGTACCGTGCTCTTTTCACTACTCTTAGTCCCTTGATGGTATATGGGCGTCCCGCTGGGTGTTCCTCAAGGTCGTTCTCTGTTACATCAAACTTGTAGCGGTTATACTCTATGAGTCCGACTCCTTTGGGTAGTAGGCTTGGGCTGATGAGTTTTGTTGGCGTTAATACATAGTTGTAGTTGGTGCCTGTGCAGATGAAACCGTTCTTGAAGTCGCTTTTACTTACCTTTACCTCTATTCCGCGGAGTATATTGTATCCGATCTCGTATTTCTGGGGCTTTACTAACTCGAAATCATCAATATGGTGGTCTTGTATCTTGCGTTTTCTCCATGGGAAATACTTGAGACCAACGCCTACAACATCGATTACCTTCTTGTTGTCGAGTTCAAGGTATCTTAGGAGTCCAAGCTGGTTGAGTTTGACCTCGGTCTCCACCATGTGACACATCTGATTATACAGCCAGAGCATACCAACCTGTTTCAGATACAAATGACTAGGAGACTCAACCAACCGTATCCCAACAATGATGCACTCTGGTTACCTGTTATAAAAATAGAGGTTATCCCCTAATTAGGGACCTTTGTGAAACTTAGAAGATCACATCAGCTAAACTCATACACTCTCTGGTGACGGTCAACGAATCAAACCTTTTTACCCCGGGGAACCCAACCTTCGCGTCAGCGTATTTTTCCTCAATGTACTCTACCTTGAGTGTGAAAG
>JAHLLU010000128.1 GCA_020444005.1 archaeon | reverse complement strand
GTGGAGCCTGAGCGTAAGCGGAAGATCATCGGCGAGGAGTTCATCAGGGTTTTCGAGGAGAAAGCGAGGGAGTTTAACGCCGATTACCTGATTCAAGGCACCATCTACCCGGACAGAATCGAGTCAGGACTCACCAAGAACAGCGACATCATCAAGACCCATCATAATGTAGGCGGCTTACCCAGCTCAATGGAGTTCAAACAAGTAATCGATCCACTGGAAGACCTCTACAAGGACGAGGTAAGAGGACTAGGAGAAAGACTTGGTTTACCCAAGGCGCTCGTCTGGAGACAGCCTTTCCCTGGACCCGGTTTAGCGGTTCGTATTGTTGGACCGGTTACGGAGGAGAAGCTTGAGGTCTTGAGGCAAGCGGACGCTATTGTAGTAGAGGAAGTGGAGAAGCATGAGTTCAGTGATGGGCTCTGGCAGTATTTTGCTGTGCTTACGGATACTAAGAGTACTGGTGTGAAGGGTGATGAGCGGGCTTATGGTTATACTGTGGCTGTCAGGATCGTGGAGAGTATTGACGCTATGACGGCTAACTTTAGCTTCGTGCCTTGGGAGGTATTGGAGCGTATCAGTAACCGTATTGGTAATGAGATCACCAGCGTCACACGGATCGTTTATGATATTACTCACAAGCCTCCGAGTACCATCGAGTGGGAGTAGATTCTTAAACTCATATCACGTGGGGTTCATATGGACCTCGTTGATTTTCTCGTTGAAGCCAAGAAACACACATATGGCGGTGGAGCCGAGCCAAAACAACTTGATGATGGCTCTAAAGAGCACAGGTATTCAATAGACGAGTACATTTACCGGGACCGGTATTTTGGGGGCAATCCTTTCATCGGTGAGGAAGTTGTGTATCGAGACGGGAAACCTGTTTGGTCTATGAATTATTATGGTAAGGCTACTGGGCGGACTCCTGATGAGGTGTTTGGTTTTCTTGTGGAGGCGCTTGCTCGGGTTGAAAGTAATAAGCCGTATCGTGGACCTAAGGAGTATGTTGATGGATCATGGTCGTATCATTTGATTAGTCGTGGTGGTATCAACTCGTTCTGGGGCGAGGAAGAGATAAAGTATGATGGCATCAGGGTCTACTGGCTCAGGTTTCATGGCGGCGAGATAGATACATAAACCGGGGCGAGGCTTACAGTGCAATGACGTATAACTACCCTGAAGGTGGACCTACAGCGGACCTTCTGATAGAGGCGACAGGCGCGACTCTTGGTGAGGCTTTTGCCCAGATTGCTTTGGGTATGTTTAACATGATGACTCCGTTGGAAGGGCTCGCTGAGAAAGAAGAGTTCATGGTGGAGGCGGAGGGCACGGATTATGAGAGTTTGCTTTTCAATATCATGGATGAGTTATTGTTTGTCGCTGATGTAGAGTTCTTGGTTCCCAAGAAGTGTCATATTACTGTGGATCATGAGAACATGAGCGCTGTCGGTGTCTGTAAGGGTGAACGTTTTAGCGCCACTACCCATGAGGTAGGTATTCAGATCAAGGCTGTGACTTATCATATGATGGATATCAAGGAAACACCTGATGGGTGGTATGTCCGTATGGTTTTCGACACTTAAACCGGCTTAACGTGACGGTTTTCAACATCATACAGTACATAATCAGAGCACTTCTAGGGTTGCTTTAGGTAAAAGAAGGGCTATTTCGCGTTAAACGCGCTACCCCCCCCCCCTCCCCATTACAGGTTCAGTAGTTTTGCGAGTTCTTCTGCTGCTGCTCTGTGTTTTGGGTCTTCTGTGAGTCTTACGTTCGCTAGTATATGTGCTATTGATTTCCCTACATGGGGTTCTAGCTGTATCTCTGGCTGCCTCATCTCTTGGCGTGTCTCAAACTCTTTCTTCTGCGCTATGTAGAGTGTCTCTAATAGCTCCTTCACGCGCTGCTTCTTATCCTCGGGTATATTGATCCCATAGGCTTCCAAGCCGTGCATGAGTCTGTTCATGAGGTCTATCTGCCATGCCCGGTATTCCTCGTCGCCAGTCATGGTCTCATCAAGATAATATGATACATGGAAGCTCCAAGCAGTCGACCGGTAATAGGGCTGTATCTTGTTCTGGATTATCTCTTCTCGTACCTTCTGGACGAACCCTGCGTCTTCGAGAAGCCTGAGATGATACATGATGCTGCTATAGTTTTTGTCGAGTTCACGTACTAGGTCTGCGGCGCTCATTTCTTTGTGTGTAACTAGGTGAAGTATTCTGCGTCTGAGTTCATCGCTGAGTAGTTTGGCTACTTCCGGGTCTTTTATGACCATTAAGCCCTTGGGCTCCATGCTTACACTTCTCCTCCTTGATTATTTGAAACCATCCTACTTCCAGCATATGATGCGACAGCGCCGATTATGCAGAGTACAAAGAACACCATGAAGGTACTCTGAATACTATTCAACAGCTGAGGATACAGTGCGGGTATGATTGCCGCTGTTCCAAGATTAATCGCAAGCAATGTCATGGAAATCCCTTGGCTAAACATCTGCCCCAGTAACCTCATGGTCCCAACTGTTGATGACGCGACACCGAGGAGGCTTCTATCTACTGTGCCCATTATGGCGTTGGTGTTTGGGCTGCTGAACAAAGCCAGACCAGCTCCCAGTATCATCAAACAGACTACTATGTAGATGATTGATGTCGTGTCACTCACGATTGCCAGGGGAGCCAATGCAACGGCTGTAACAACCATTCCTACTGACGCTATCTTGGCTGGTGATATTTTGTCGCTGAGTTTCCCTGCAACTGGTGATACTATGGCTTGTATGATGGGTGAGGCCATGAGTATGGTTCCTGCTGCCTGTGCATCAAGCCCCTTATGGTATTGTAGGTACATGCTGAGCAGGAATGTGAGGCTGTAGGTGGCGCTGAAGTTGATCAACGCTGCGATGTTAAACAATGAGTATCGTCTATTGGATAGGAATATGCTCAGGTCCAGCACAGGGTTCTCCACATGCTCCTCGATATAGACGAATACGCCTAAGAGAACTAACCCAATTGCGATGGGTAGAAACGCGGCTTGGCTCGGAAGCTTGGACATACCATACATCAAGGCAAGAAGCATCAAACTGAATGAGGCAGAGCCTATAAGGTCAAACTTTCCTGCATGCTCCTCACGCCACTCCATCTTGAGCTTAGTGAGAATCATTATCATTACAAGGGCTCCAATGCCCACGTTCACCATGAAGATGCTTCTCCAGCCAAAGTTTTTCGTTAAAAAGCCCCCGATATATGGTCCTGCGCTGAGCCCGACATAGACAGCTGCTATTGATGTGCCCAGCATGCCTCCACGTTCCTCTGGGGTCGCCACAGAGACTAGGATTGCTAGGCTTGTACCGAAAATCATTGATGACCCTATTCCCTGCAGTGCTCTGAAAAGCACAAGGGTCTGTGAGGTTGGGAATAAACCGAGCAAAGCTGAGGATATGGTAAAGAGAGTTATCCCGTAGAGAAACACCCTTTTCCTGCCATACATATCAGCCACACGTCCAAAGGGAATCAGAAACATGGCTGATGCTAGAAGATAAGCTAGGCTAGCCCAACTCATGCTCACCGCATCCAAAGCGTACTCAGCGGCTATGCTGGGTAATGCGATGTTGAAGCTGCTCCCGCTGAAGGGAGTAAGAAAACTGCTGAGGATGACGGTGATTAGCACCGCACGTTTATCGATCTCCATCTTAGACGTACTGGTGCTGGTCCTTTGAGTAGTTTTCGTACTCTCGGTTATCAATAGCCTGCTTAAGGTGCTGTACACACTCCCAGACCTCAACATAACTCGTGTACAATGGCACAGGAGTCAGCCTGATGGTGGTGGGTGGACGGAAATCAGCTAAGACACCTCGGTTGCTCAAAGCCAAGTTCAGTCTTTGACCCTCTGGGTGCATCAATGCAACGTGCCCTCCTCTACGTTCAGGTGCCCTTGGGTTACCTACGGTATAGTTGTATGGGTCGCCTGTTAGCTCTGCATCTACTAGGTCCATGAGGTACTGGGTTATCTTGAGGCTCTTCTTTCTGATATTCTCGATACCTGCCTCATCAACCATCTTGGATGAGCCGTAGACTGGTGCCTGTGCAAAGTTGCTTGGGTTGCCTACGAACCATGCTTCTGCATTCTCGGCTGGCTTGAAGTTGGTCTCGAAGTCGAATCTGTTGCTCCAGCTGTTTCCCCACCAACCGGGCATACCCGGCATGGTACCAAAGTGCCGCTTGTTCACGTATAGTCCTGCAATGGCTCCGCTTCCTCCATTCATGTACTTGTAGTTGCACCAGAGTGCAAAGTCTACACCCCATTTGTCGAAGTAGTGGGGTACGATGCCTATGCTGTGGCAGCAGTCGAAACCAATCTTGATTCCGTGTTCATGGGCTGCCTTGGTGAGCCGTTCAATGTCCAGTAGTTGTCCGCTGGTGAAGTAGACGCTGGGCAGGAAACAAACAGAGACCGTGTCATCCATGGCTGCGATGATGTCGTCCTCCTCGATTGTCTTACCGTCTCTACTCTTGACTAATACAAGGTTCTCGTCTGGGTCTTCGCCTTTGAGTCTGATCTGTCCCCAGAGTGCATAGAGGTCGCTTGGGAAGTTGAGTTCATCTGCGAGTATCTTGGTTCGTTTTCCTTCTGGTTGGTAGAATGTGCTGATGAGTACGTGGATGTTTATGGTGGCTCCTGCCGCCATGATTACCTCGTCTGCCTCTGCTCCAACGAGTTTTGCCTGATATTCTCGGGTTTGGTCGCCTACGTCGCTGTTTCTGCTTGTTAGGGTTTTCCAGAGGTTGATCTCGTTCTCGATGCCTTTCTCGGCGTAGGTGCTCATGAGTCCTAGGCTGTTTCCCTCAAAGTAATGGATGGGTTTGACTGATTTTTTCCCGTCTAGTCCGAGTATTTCTCGTTCTGGGATGTAGAATTCTTTTCTCCACTTGGCTAGTGGGTCTTGTTTGTCTAGTTTTTCTGCGTATGATCTTGATGTATCCAAATTATATCACTACTACACAGTTCTGTAGTACTATATGTTTATAAATTTGTTGTAGTACAGAGACCTGTAGTAGAAAAACTAGCGCCGCTTAGACATAATAATGCCCTTACAGCGACTCGCATACTCACAGTACTCAAGACAACTAGGAGTCGATTCCTTCTTCTCCCAACTAGCCCCACAGTCCAAGCACTCACCCTTATCCTCATCACTCCAGACCTCAACCCGTCCACCACAAACATCACAAACCGCATAATCAACACTGGGTCGAATGAAGGGCTCTATGCCGGGGCAATGGTTCTCATCTGGACGCTTCAGGAAACTCAAAGGGGTTCACCTATAGTAGTACTGTTTGATCTTTGGGACGTGGCGTCTTAAGAACCAGTACCCTGAGAGGCTTATCAGACTCATTGTACCAGCAGTGCACTATCTTAGCTGGACTATGAATGACTGTATCCTGTGTGACTGTCTTTTTCTCGTCACCGATCTCAACAACGCCTTCTCCTTCAAGCACATAGAACATGACATCAACGGGCGTAATATGGCGTCTGAGGCGTTCACCGGGCATCATCAGGATGTGCACGCCCAACGCGTTCTCGTGGTCATAGATCTTCTTGGTCTCAACCCCATGAGGGTTCTTACCGGGCTCGATATCTGCTACTCTTGTTATCTCCATTTTATTCACCAAAATAGTTGGGGGTTAGCCCAGTATTGCCTTCATATCCTCATCAACGGTGGTGATGGGCATGATGTTGAAGTTTTCAACAAGCACATTCAGCACGTTGGGGGTTATGAACGCGGGTAGGCTTGGACCAAGTCTGATGTCCTTGATGCCCAAGTATAGTAGGCTCAAGAGTATGGCTACTGCCTTCTGCTCATACCAGCTCAGAATCATGCTCAGTGGCAAGTCATTTACTCCGATATCAAACGCCTTAGCAAGTGCTACAGCGATCTGAACCGCGCTGTACGCATCATTACACTGACCAATATCCAATAGCCGGGGAATACCCTCGATGTCACCAAGCTGCTTATCGAAGAACCTGAACTTTCCACATGCAAGGGTCAAGACTACTGTGTCCTCTGGCGCCTTCTCCACGAACTCTGTATAGTAGTTGCGTCCAGTTTTTGCTCCGTCACAGCCACCAACTAGGAAGAAGTGCCTGATCTTACCAGCCTTCACAGCATCAATCACTGCGCCTGCGACGTTCATCACAGCGTTGTGACCGAATCCAACCATCACTGAGCCCTTATCGGTGTCCTTACTGAACCCGGGCATCTCTAGTGCTTTCTCGATTACCGGTGTGAAATCCTTGTC
>JAHLLU010000127.1 GCA_020444005.1 archaeon | reverse complement strand
ATCTACAGGTAGAGAGTTAGGAAAATTTGCAGGATTTCCGGTTTCTAATACATTCTTATATGCTTGATATCTTTCTGTTTTTTTGATCTCAGGGAAAATATCAAGGACATGCTTTCCAATTACTTCTTCTTTCTTTAATCCTGTTAAATTCAACCATGCATCATTTACCATAATATAATGCAGATTTTCATCTAAGATCGTTATTCCATCTGTGGCGGACTCGATGAAACCCGATAATTGAATCTCTAATTGTCTTTGCTCAGTAATATCCCTGTTTACCGATACGATTCCAACTCTTTTGCCATTGTCATTTAGAATCGGTGTAATGCTTACTAGGACATTTAGCTGTCTGCCGTCACGTGAATACTGTTGTATTTCCCCTTTCCACTCCCCCTTCCAATCTTTTTTCATCATTAGACGTGAGGAAATTTCTCTTGTTTCGTTGGGATATTGATTTTTAAGCAGATCCTCTATGTTTTCTCCTATTACCTCCTCCTCAGAGTATCCATACAGTCGCTCTGCTGCTTTGTTCCATGAGATAATATTGAGTTTGAGATCCATGGATATTATTGCGTCAGAGACGTTTTGCAATAGATTTGCCTGATAGGCAAGTTGATCTTGTGTTCTTCGAGTTTCTGTAATATCCTTCGCTATTATTCCTAGGAAATTACCTGCTTTGAACGCAGAGAAATCGAGTCGTAACCCACGTTCTGGTAGTGTCATAGCGTCTTGGTATTGGACAGGTTCACCTGTTTCCAGTGCTCTCTTGTATCCTTCGTATCTTTTTTCATCGAGGTCAGGGAATACTTCAAGAATATGTTTTCCGATAAAATCCTCTCGTTTACGTCTGGAGTATTTTAACTCGGTATCATTTACCATGACGTATCGCATGTTCTTATCAAGTAACGAGAAACCATCCGTGGCTGATTCAATAAATCCTGATAAAAGATCCTTACTTTCCATTAGCTCTTTTTCTAATCTGACTTGTTCCCCGATGTCTCTAGCAATGGTGAGACTGCTTGGTACACCATCCCACATTATGAATGAGGCGTTAAACTCAACGTCCAATACTGTACCATCTTTTCGTATCATCTTGGAGCGATACTGGTGTGGTGGATTTCCTCCTGCTCTTCGTAAGGCGGCGTACTTATCCGCCATCTCATGGTAATCAGGGTGTATGAAGTTGAGGGTTGATTTTCCAAGTATCTCTTTTTCATTATCTAATCCAAGATATTCGAGTCCACTTGGGTTAATGAAAACAACTCCGGAAGCATTGGTGACAAAAATTAGATCAGCGCTTCGCTCGAAAATTGTCCGGTATTTTCTATCCAGTCGATTATATTCGGTAACGTCTCTAATTATTGATATGCTTGTCAGGTTTTCCGTGTCAATTGGGATTGCATATACCTCTGCTTCTCTTAGACTGTTAGGTGTTTGAAGCGTTGCTGTATAATATTCTGGAATGCCCTTTCGACGTTTTTCTGCCCGTTTTTTGGTCTGTTTCTTGTTTTGGGAGAACTTGTAAATCTCTTTTCCTATAAAATCCTCTTTTTTTACCTCAAAGAAATCCAAAGCTCTCTGATTTGCATCTATAATTTTTGTGCCTTTTAGAAATAATATGGCATCTTTATTGTTTTGTAGTAAATTATCGTAGAGTATACCAGTCTGAGTCTTACTCATGGCACAACACTCCACAAGTGTACCTTTTTCCGGTTTTAATTTCTTCGCTTATTTTAATCTCTATAATAGTTCCCTATCTTTAGTAAAAATAAGTGAATTAGGAAAATGATTATACTCGTTAAATAGTATGAACAATTCTAGTTTCTTTATGAGTGAAGATGTACGTGGAGTCATCACATGGCTCTATTACCGAGACTTACCCCGTGCACAACGTTTCTATGAGGATATCATGGGCTTCGAAATGGAAGTGGATCAAGGCTGGAGCAAGATATACCGGATAAGAGATGGGGCTTATGTTGGGCTTGTTGATGGGGCTCATGGTTATCATAAGGCGAATAACATCAAGCCTGTGATTCTTTGTCTTAATGTCAAGGATGCTGACGCTTGGTACGAGAAACTGAGGAAAAACGGTTTAGATATTGAGGAACTGCCTCTTGAATCAGAGCGTCTCAAGGTCAAGGTATTCATGTTTAAAGATATTGAGGGTTATACCGTTGAGATACAGCAGACCATGCCCGGTGGAGTAAGTATCTAACCATACTTTTTTACTATCACGTTACCTCATACCCACAATGTCACTTTACTTTGAGAATCAACCTAGCCCATCAGCGATAAGGGAACGTATGAAGGGATACAGCAGTTGGCTTGAGATCAACCTAGATAATATTGGAAACAATCTGAGGGAACTGCAGAATCATACAAAGACCACTATTATGGTGGTAGTGAAGAATAACGCATATGGACACGGGTTAGTGCCTGTAACCGCCTACCTTGAATCACAGGGTGTGGAGTGGTGTATGGTTGCCAAGCTCTATGAGGCTTTGAAGCTGCGTGAAGCTGGATTGAAGTTGAATGTATTATGTATGGATGTTCTCTTTACCTCTGAGCAGTTCAAGAGTGTCGTAGATCAGGAGATTACCCAGGCTATTTACACGCAGGAGGACGCAGATAAGCTAGAAGAAGCAGCTTTGAAGGCTGGGAAGCATGCTACTGTTTTCGTGAAAGTGGATACTGGACTTAACAGGGTAGGAGTTAGATATAGTGAGGCTGCTGAGTTTATTGAGTATGTGTATAAGCTGAGTATGGTTGATGTTGTGGGTATCTTTTCCACATTCCAGCAGAACCCAGAGATGGATAAAGAGATGCTAGCAAAGCTTCTCGCCGTTGACGCTATGCTGAAGAAAAAAGGAATAAATATACCTATTAGGAGTATGGCGAGCACAGATTCTACTTTCCATAACCCCGAAGGATGGCTTGATCTTGTACGCCCCGGCATGAGTCTTTACGGAGTATGTGAAGACGGTTGAACGCGGTGAGGGTGTTACTTATTGGGGTAAGTTTGTGGCTCCTAAGCGGATGAGGATAGGTACTATTCACGCTGGGTTCTATGATGGTATTCCAAGGGAGATGGCGAATAAGGGTAGGATTCTTGTTGATGGAGTCTTCAAGAGTAGTCTTGGTTCTGTTAGTTTGAATCATTATCTGGTTGATCTTGATGGTGTGGACGCTGAGAAGGGTTCTGTGGTTGAGATCATAGGTGAAACAGGTGAGAACACTATCAGTAAGACCGCTGAGACAGCAGGTTGGATGACGTATAGCCTGTTAAATCATCTTCATGCGAATACTCCAAGGGTCTATTATCAGGGCGGAGAGCCTGTGGCTCTCTTGGACCCTGTGCACTGACCGTATACTATTTTATTCCATGTGTCCCTGTTATTTTGAGTTACTTTGGCTGATATTCTCATCAAGAACGGGATACTGATCCCCATAGACCCCCAGCGTAGAATCATCGAGGACGCAGCTGTAGCAATTGAAGGTGACAAGATACTTGATACAGGTAAAACAGAGGAGCTTGTCAAGAAACATAGCGCAGATATCGTGATCGATGCCAACAAGAAGGCAATCCTACCCGGATTAATGGATGGACACGGACACGCAGGGCACAGCCTCCTCAGAAGCCTTGGAATGCACAATGAAACATGGTACAAGGCGTGTAACGATATGTACGCCACTGGAAGTACCAAGGAGTTCTGGGAAGCAGAATCAGCCTTACTTAACCTAGAACGTCTCAAATTCGGAACAACTTGTGGCATCAGTTTCTTGGGAGGCGGTGATAGCATCATGCGTGTCGATGATCCAAAGTATGCTAAAGCACACTGTGATGCAGCTGAAAGAGTGGGTATTAGGACATTTGTTGCTGTTGGACCTCGTAGACCTCCATTTCCAAGTCTATACGCTGATTGGAGTAGTGACTTGAGACGTGATTATATGGTGGATTTCGATGGACAAGTATCTGTATGTGAGAAGATTATTGAGGAGAACCATAACAGGGCTTCAGGTAGAATCAAAATAGCCATGATGCATCCTACCCCCCACCCAGAAGTCAAGCCAATAGTTGGGAGAGAGCTAGCGGATCTCAAAGAAAGAGCCGAGAAAGTAAGATCCTTGGGTAAGAAACATGATTTAATGTTCACTATGGATGGGCATACAAGAGGAACCATCAAGTTCTGCCACGAGGAACTGGGCTTCACTGGACCAGAGGCGGTCTTTAGTCACAGTACGGAGCTTACTGATGAAGAGATCAAGATATGCGCCGAGACAGGTACAAAGATAGCTCATAACCCAAGTGCTGTAGCTAGCATCATGGGGCGGTGTCCTGTTCCTGAGCTTATTGATGCTGGTGTTACCGTGGTTATGGGTAGTGACGCAGGGGCTCCTGATCGGAGCTACGATATGTTTAGGCATATGTTCCAGTGTATGAGGTATCATAGGCGTCACTTCAGGGACGCTGATGTTCTTCCACCGGGCAAGATACTTGAGATGACCACTATTGATGGGGCAAAGGCTTTCAGAATGGAGGAACAGATTGGCAGTATTGAGCCGGGTAAGAAAGCTGATGTTATTTTGGTTGACTTGAATAAGCCTCATTTCTATCCGTTGAACATGTACGTGGATAAGTTGACTTATTTCGCCAATGGGAAAGATGTGGATACTGTTATCGTTGATGGTGAGATACTCATGGAGAACAGGATAGTCAAGTCAGTAGATGAGCAACAGGTTCTAGATAATGCACAGGAACAGCTTGAAGCAGCCTTAGGCAGAATAAACACAAAGGGTCTCTTTGACACCACAGAGAATTACTGGGGTAAGAGCCACTACTAACCCTTTTATCCCCAATCCAGTGCTCATACTGCATGGAAGAAAAGCTCTCAAGTACCCTAATACAAGAAGGAAAACACTTCAGTTTCTACCACGACACTGTCAAGCTACCCAACGGAAGAGAGACCGAGAGAAATATCGTCAAACACCCCGGAGCAGTCGCTATAATAGCTGTTCACGAGGACGAGATCGTACTCATCAAACAATACCGCTACGCAACAGGAAAATACCTGCTTGAGATACCCGCTGGAACATTAGAGAAAGATGAAGACCCGTATCAATGCGCTGTCAGAGAGCTGCAAGAAGAAACAGGGTACGCAGCTAGCAGCTGGAGCAGACTATTCCAAAGCTATATGGTGCCTGGATACAGCAACGAGATACTATACTTTTACCTAGCTGAAGGTCTAACCGATGTCACAGCGTCTCCCGAGGATGATGAGGATATTGAGGTAATGCGTTACCGGGTTGATGAGGTCTTGAACATGATTGAGAGTAACGAGATCGAGGACGCTAAGACCATAATGGCTGTCCTAACTTATCTTACTAGAGTTATTCCTTGATCCTCATGTAGATTACAAAGCTAATCAGAAGTAGTACCCCTGATACCCCAGTGTTTACCCAGAAAGCTGAGGTCAAGCTGTACTGGTCAGCAAGCCACCCAGTTATTGATGTACTGATGCTTCCAACTCCAAAAGCGCTGAAAAACATCACGCCATAAGCTAGTCCCATCATGTTTCTGGGGCTTAGCTTGCTCACCAGATTGGTTACTGTTGGCTGGTGTCCGAACATAGATACTCCGTAGAGGAACACGAAGATAGGTACAGCGATATTTGTGGGTAAGACCATCAATAGAACTAGGCTAACCACCATCCCAGTAGTAGCAAGTAAGAGTACTTTCTGTGAACCAAACTTGTCGCTGCCTCTTCCCCCAGCTAGTTGACCCAATACCCCAAAAAACAGGATCATGCTGTTGGCAATGGCTGCTAATCCTCCTGTGTAGAGTTTGTCTGTGCTGAGGAAGCTAGGGAAGAACAGATCAACTGATCTGAACAAAGAGCCCACCAAGATATTGTAAACTAAGACTATCCCGAGTCCCGGCGTCTTGATAAATTCAAGATACCCTGTGGTGTTCCTCTCCATATGTCCTTCATTCACCTCGATCCTGTCCAGTAAAACCGCTGTTAAAACAGACATCAAACCGAAAACCACGAAACTAATCCTCCAACTGAACCTGATTCCAAGGAAGAACGCTAGTGTCGGAGTGAATACTTGTCCAAAGTTCCCAGCTGCATTGTGAATACCCATGCTGCCACCTGTGTTCTCAGGGAACGCTTTGGCTATCAGTCCATTTGCTGTAGGGTGATAGAAGCTTGCCCAAAGCGCCATCAAGAACATTCCCACACCGAAAATGTAGACATTGTTGGCTAATAGAAAAACAAGGGACATCAATCCACCTAACCCGATACTTATCTGAGCCACCTTCAG
>JAHLLU010000126.1 GCA_020444005.1 archaeon | reverse complement strand
AAACGGCTTAGATGCACTATAGCTTGGTTCTCTGCTGCATCCAATACGCTGCTATTAACAGGATGGATGCTAGAATTATTCCGGTTATCATCAGATATTCCGCGTTGCTGATTATATCCCCAGTGTATTCCGAGCGAAGTGAATCAAGAAGCGGTTTATTCACCGCAGGTAAAATGCATTTTCCCCACGAACCAAAGAATACCTGATATTTACCGTCCTTCTCGGCTAGATACATTAGTAGTTCTTGTCCCTTCTCAAAGCTTACCTGTGGTGGCGATGTATGTCGGAGGGTTCCTTCTTTCGTGGTTATAACAAACTCCTCTTTGATGTTTCCTTTTATCGCTTCAATAACTTTGAACCCATATCTGGTGTTAGAGACTCCAACGCTTACACCAGTGACTCTGCAGATTGCTATAATATCCGAGTTTTCTGCCATAAACTCGCTTGTCGGCGGATCACTTGTGGCAATAGATGCATGTGTTATACCAATTAACGATGAACTTAATATCAAAACCAGTAGAACACCGTTCAGCTTTTCCCCAAACACATTTACATCCTTCTTTTTAATTTGAAATTACTGTAATTATTGCATTTATAAGAAATCCCTTTTCTCATAAACTTTAAGAATAATCATCCATCCTCCTATGAGATTCAACAATGGGTATGTTAGACGACGTCAAAATACTAGACTTCACCCACGTATACTTCGGACCCTACTCCACCATGGTAATGGCAGACATGGGCGCCGAGGTCATAAAGATCGAGCCCCCATGGGGCGAAATGACAAGGATGAGCGCAGAAACCTACGGAGGCATCAGCAGCACCTACCACAGCCTCAACAGGAACAAGAAAAGCCTAGCCCTAAACATGAAAGATCCAAAAGCAATAGAGATCATCAAGGAGCTAGTCAAAGACAGCGACATCATCATAGAGAACTTTAAACGAGGAACCCTCAACAAGCTGGGACTCAGCTACGAGGAAGCAAAAAAGATCAACCCAAAAATCATATACGCAAGCCTAAGCGGCTTCGGACTCACAGGACCATACATGCCACGCACCAGTTATGCTCCCATCGCGGAGAGCTACAGCGGCTGGACACGCATGACAGCCGACAACATTGAGCCCGACAGTAAACCAATCGTACCTGCAGCCTATCACGGCGACCTAGACCCTGGTCTCTACGCCGTTATCGCATGCCTAGGAGCACTACGCTACAGGGATAGGACAGGCGAGGGACAGCTTATCGATGTTGCACAGTTAGACGTAATGCTAGCACAGGAAGGCGTACAGATCGCAGGATACACACTGGGCGGAAAACTACCACACCAGAGGAACCAGATGCCCGGACCAAGGACATGGGGCAACTTCATGTGCATGGATGACTGGGTGTTTATCGCGGCTGACCCCCAGATGCATAGCCGATTGATGATGGCTATGGAGGTCGAAGATCTAGGAACAGGCAGCGAGGTACTTGAGGAATGGTTGAAGGACAAGAAGGTAGACGATGTAGTTGAGCTTCTAGCAGCAGCAGGTGTACCCGTAGCCAAGGTTCCATCAATCGCAGGAGCCATTGAGGACCCACATGTCAAGGCACGTGGAACCATCATCGAGTACGAGCACAAGACCGCTGGAAAAATCAGACTCGCAGGATTCCCTGTGAAGATGGAAAAGACTCCAGCAGAGTACCGACTTGGTGCACCAAACCTTGGTGAGCACTCAGCGGAGATCCTTAAAGAGAAACTCGGATACAGTGACGAGAAGATCGAGGAGCTTCGTAAGAGCGGTACAGTGGTTATCTACAAGTAACCATCTTTTTTCTTTAATAACCTCTAAATTCTGAGGAGTTTTTTATTATCTATGTCCAGTTTCGTTGATGAACGTAAGCGTATGGTTACGAGATACAAACGCGCAGGCTACATTCATTCAAGAAACGTGGAAGAAGCCATACTAGCGGTCCCCCGAGAACATTTCATGGATCCCAGATACACAGAATATGCCTACCATGATCAACCTTTTCCCATTCCCGGTGATGGACGCCAAACCATCAGCGCCCCATACATGTACCCCGTCACCTATGAGCCACTAAAACTACAGCAGGGACAACGATTCCTTGAGATAGGAACAGGCTCAGGATATGGAGCCGCAATCGCGAGAGAGCTAGTAGGTTCAGGAGGATTAGTTGTAACAGTAGAGATCAACCCCGAGACCTATCAGTTTGCACGAGAGAACCTGAAGAAAGCAGGCTATGATGACGTTGAGGTGATTCTAGGGGACGGAACACTAGGCTACCCTGAACTAGCACCATATGACGCAGTAAGCATCACCGCAAGCACCCCAGATATACCACCGCCCATCTATCAGCAGATGGCATCACATAGCCGATTAATCGCCCCTGTAGGTAATCCAGGGCGATACGGTCAGGACCTTTTACTGTATGAAAGGTTTGGAGCCGAGTCCTCAAAGCGGAAACTCATGAGCGTCGTATATGTGCCTCTTATTGGTAAATACGGTTTCCCGGGTTGATTGGTTAGAGTTAAATCCTATGCTGTTACTCAAAAGATGAAATGAGAGCCGGAGTAGTCTCACGCACAGACGCTGAGAAAGCCCTTGAAATCACGAAACAGATCATCGCCTATCTTGAATCAAAGGGTGTTGAGGTGGTCGTTGAGACAGATACGGCTCTAGCCCTTGAACTAGAAGATCATAACACAAATCTCCAAGACTTGGACGGTGACTTTGTGGTCACAGTAGGCGGTGATGGAACAATTCTCCGCGCAGCCATGGAGATGAGAACCGCGCACACTCCTTTATTCGGTGTGAACATGGGAAGACGCGGCTTTTTGAGTGAGGTTCCCCCAGAGGGAATAGAAGCCGCTATCCAGAGGGTACTTGATGGAGACTATGTTATCGAGGAGAGTCTCAAGGTTAAAAGCTGGGGAATTGGCTTGACCGATGTTTTCCCGGATGCCTTAAACGAGGTGCTAATCGCAAGCAGTCTACCAAGTAAGATGCTTTTACTGCGGCTGAGTGTCGACGGTGAGTTTATCACTGATATCCAAGCAGACGGCGCGATAATCAGCAGTCCAACAGGTTCAACAGCCTACAATATGTCTGCAGGAGGCGCCATCGTTGCACCCACAGTAGACGCCTTAAGCCTGACAGTAATCTGTCCATATAGTTACTTTAGGAGTCTTGTATTCCCGGCATCTTCAACGGTGCGGATTGAGCTTCTTAAGCCACAGACAGACGGTATTGCCATAATAGATGGACGCAGTTATATCGCGTTGAAGCCGGGCTCGGTGGTTGAGGCTACTATGAGTGAAAATGTTACACGTTTCATACGGTTCAAGCCATTCTACTCTAGGATACAGAAACGCTTGATGCATCTTCAGACAAGTTGAGAAAATTGACCAATCTAATACTCGACACCAGCGCCTTTATCCAAGGCTACACGGCGAGCGACACAGAAACCAAATTGTACACAACGCCATTGGTGCTGGATGAGATACGGGACGATATGGCGCGAATACGTGCAGAAAACTGGAGACATACAGGCAAACTAATCGTACAGACACCCAATGAGGACTCGACAAAACATATTGTATCTCAAGCTAAGCGGATGGGAGAAGCACAATCCCTCTCAGAGACAGACATCAGCGTACTAGCATTAACACACCAAATAGGAGACGCCACTCTAGTATCCGATGATTATAGTGTACAGAACCTAGCAGACGAGCTTGAAATCAACTACAGGGGTATGAACACGCGGGGAATCAAACGAAGATTCCAGTGGATACACTACTGCCCCGGATGCAGAAAACAATACAAAACACCACAGGAAGACAACAGGTGCCCGATCTGTGGAACCGAGCTAAAAAGAAAACCGGGTAAAAAATCTAGGCGTCGAGGCGGGGAATAAACAACCCTGAACCCTGATCAGCCAAGACCTGATCATTCTGCATAACGACCTCTCCTCTGATTATGCTCATGGTTGGCCAGCCTTTCACATCTACCCCGTCATAAGGCGTCCAGCCACAAGCCGTGATCTGGTCATCATTAGTGATCTTCTTCTCAATATTCATATCAACTATGACGAAATCAGCGTCAGCACCCGGAGCAATAACACCCTTCCGTGGATAGATACCGTATATCTGGGCTGGGCGCTCAGCAGAGACCGCTGAGAGCCGTTCAAGAGTAAGCCATCCCTCCGATACACCGTTCAAGAGCATTGGAAGATAAGTCTCAAGTCCCGGCATACCGTTTGGCGCCTCAAAAATATCCTCCAACCCATCCTCTTTCCGGTCCTTACCATAAGGCGCGTGATCAGTGGCAATTGTATCGATCCAACCCTCTTGGAGAAGTCTCCTGATCTCTGCTTTGTCTGCCTTGGTGCGTGGCGGTGGGGCGAACTTGTTCCAAGGACCATTCTTTTTCACATCATCCTCGGTCAAGTACAGGTACTGGGTGCAGGTCTCCACATAGGTCTCGGCTCCCCTCATCTTTGCTTCAGCGTTATACCAGACTGTCTCAGGAACAGCTGTATGTACAATCATGCCCCTACAGTTTGTCACTTCAAGGTAGTCAATCATTCTTTTTCCTGCTTCTACCTCGGCTATCCTTGGACGCCACTCAAGATGGGCCCCAAAATCCTTACGTCCTTCCGCTTTGAGTCTCTTCAGGTTATCCCGTAGAATACTATCGTTCTCGGCGTGGATCAAAGCCAAACCACCATAAGACGCGATCTCCTTGAAACGCTCAAGTATCTCTCCATCAAAGGTCTGAGGCCACTTAGGACCAGCACTACTGATGAAAAACTTGGCACCAGTAGAACCTAGTTTATGCATCTTGGTTAACTCACCCGGGTACCCACTTGCGCACCCAGCGTGAATACAGAAATCAACGTAACTGCTTTCCTCCATGGTTTTTCTTTTGAGTTTGAACTCGTCAGCGTTGAAGCATCCGAACTGTGTGCCGGGCATCTCAAGCATGGTGGTTACTCCTCCTTTGGCTGCAGCTTTCATGCCTGTGGCTGGTGTTTCTGGTGGTAGGAACGTATGGGCATGTCCATCAAGGAGTCCGGGTAGTACATAGTTGCCTTTTGCGTCAATCACTTTTTCCGCTTTTGGTAGATGAATATCTCGTGCAACTGCAACGATTTTTCCATCTTTTACGGCTACTCCTGCCTCGGTTATTCCTCTTGGAGATACTAATCGTGCGTTCTTTATGACCATGTCCACGCTCAAATCAATCAACGTCCAGAAATATGCTACCAGATATAAAACACCAAAGGTCAAAAAATATTGAAGTATTTTTAAGCTAGTCCACGTTTCGGTGGATATTACAGGGATAGCTATGGGTTACGCGATACAAGCCGAAAACCTAACAAAGACCTTCGGATCGGTTGAAGCCCTAAAAGGGGCCAGCTTTAATGTCAAGGAGAATGAGATATTCGGGCTCATAGGGCACAACGGGGCTGGTAAAACCACGACGCTCCGTATTCTCAGCACATTAATTAGTCCAACAAATGGTTCAGCCAAGATATTCGGATACGATGTATCAAGACAACCTGAGAAGGTACGCCAGATACTCAGCTACCTACCAGAGGAAGCCGGAGCATACCAGCAGCTCAATGGAATAGAGTTTCTTGAGTTCATGGCTGGTTTTTACGCTAAATCAAAATCCGAGATGAACACCATTGTTGAGCAGGGCAGGCTAATCAGTGACCTTGGAGACCGATTAAACGACAGGGTCAAAGGCTATAGCAAAGGCATGCTAAGACGGCTGTTGATCGCAAGGGCCTTGATGATGAAACCCAAGCTAGCCATCCTAGACGAGCCTACCAGCGGATTAGACGTTATCCAGAGTATCAACGTAAGAAACATGATCAAAAGCTATGCAGACCAAGAAGGCGTTAGTATTCTTCTAAGCAGCCACAATATGCTTGAAGTAGAGTATCTCTGCCACAAGGTTGCACTAATCAATCAAGGAATCGTCGTAGCACAAGGCTCACCTGATGAACTCAAGGCTGAGTATAACAAGCCGAACCTTGAGGAAGTCTTCATGGAGGTGACTCATAATGAATAACCTCATAGCGTTGATTATTAAGGAGGTCAAAGAGCTTGTCCGAGACCCCAAGATTCTCATCGGCGTCATACTGATGCCTATACTCATATTCCCGGTGATGGGAAGCGCCATCCAGATCAGCCAAGAATCAGTACAGCGGGCTGTAAGAGGCGCCAGTTTCGCAGTCTGGACTAATGATGATGGGTTCGTTACTGACGCTATGCTGGATTATCTATACACGAATAACACCGTGGTGCCCATCGTGGCTGATAACCTCGAAGACGCCTTAA
>JAHLLU010000125.1 GCA_020444005.1 archaeon | reverse complement strand
ATATGTGATATTTCTTATTCTATCCTCGTTGAACCGTTTCAAGGCATCAAGCACGTACATGCCTTTGTCGATGGGGTTGACACCCAGATGATTGAATGTGACTTGAACAAACTCAGTTTTTGGTGGCTTCATACCCTCGATTACGATTCTGAACTTTAGCAACCCAGAGGTCATTGTTTTAATTTCTTTGAGTCCAAGCTCAGACTCTGCTGGATGAACATACAAAGCCGCATCAGCCATGAAACCTTCCCTAAGTAATGCTGCTATACCCCATGCGTTTCGCTTAGCAGAGGCATTCATCAAATAGATATCTCCCTTTGGCTTGAAACCAACCTCGTTTAATGCTTCAACCGCCTCGGTCATCATACATATTCCAGCTAAGTCATCAGCAACAGCCCATCCATACATACGTCCATCCTTGATGACACCATCATGTAATGGAATGTTCCAACCCTCAGGGTTAATTGGATCAGCATCAGGGTGAGTAATCAACATGAGACTTTTTCCCTCACCGCTTCCCTTGATCTTGCCAATGATGTGAATTCGTTTCGTCATATCTATGGCTTCTTCAACAGCGAACTCCTTGTGAAGCTGTACAGTGGTGGGCAATAGTTTTAGATAATCAACCTCACAACCAACAGTCTCGAAGATTTCAGCAACCTTATCTTGTAGTTTTTCTTCGCCTTCAGGATAAACTCTTACGAGTTCTCTTAGTCTGTTTATTGATTTTTCTCGGTTCTCATCGATCTTAGAATAGACCTGATTGAAGTTCATACAACTATACAGTAAAACATGTTTTTGTATCTTTGTAAAACAAATAGGAGAGGATTACTCCTCATCATCTGGTTGTATAACAGAGCAGATTTCGTTCTCGCTCCAAAGCACATTATCTATGCTTATTGTAGCGATTGCTGTGCTATATTCAGCGATAATCCTGAGTTCCCAGGCAATCTCATTGACATATGCTGAAAGCTCGGGGTTGTGGTTTTCTTGGAACTCTTTGAGCAGAGAGTCTTCCTCGTGTCCCACTGCCTCGTAGAGGTCTACTGCGTCGCTTGCCAGCTTGATATCGCTCTCGAACATGCTCTTCATTGCTTGGTCAAACATCGTGAATACAACTAACCCAATTTGGCTGAGTCTCTCAAATAGCTCCTCATCCTCATCGTTTCTTAGTTCTTCAAGTGCAATGATGTCTTTCGCAATAGCATATAGCCTGTCGCCTATCATCTCAAGATACCATGCAATCAGGTTGTTCTCAACGATCTCCATTGGCTCAATAATGCCGATGGCTTCTGAGATTATTCTTGACTGTTGTGCTGATGCAAGGAGCCTTGTTAGTAGCCAGAAGATAGTGTCTGCCTCGTGTTCACGTGCTATGGCGTCTTTGGCTAGCTCCATGTCCCTGTCGATGAGGGCGTCCATACTTTCCTTGAACATGATGCTTGTGATTACGTAGAGGCGTTTGATTACGGTCTCAAGTGGGAAGCTTTTGGGGTCTACGCTGCACTGTAGTAGGAGATGTCTGTCGCTCTCCTCGATGATCCCAATTCCGAGAAGCTTCTGAGTGACTTCCCTTATGGACTCGATTTGTTCCCTCATTAGTCGTCTCTCAGACTCTACTTTGATGAGGTTCCTGCCGAGAACATAGTTACCGACAATTACGCGAGCGAGAACCTTTGTGTTATCGCAGTTGTCTACATTGACTACGTATATACTCTGGTCCTCAGTTTGAGTGGGCTCCGGTGTGATTCTTAGTGCTCCATCGTTTTCTTCAGATATGAAAACAACATCACCTTTCTTGATACCTGTTTTTTTCGCCCAGTTCATGGGGAGTGAAACAGATAAGGTAGAGTATCCAACCTTCTGGATTTTTCTAGGCTCCATAATATTCACCAATTTGATATTCAATGACCCTCATTCTTTTACTAAAATCGAGACTGTAATAGAAACAATAATCGATTGTATTTATGGTCATTATTCGTTTTTTATCCTAATTGCTCGAATATAAACATACTCTTTCATAAATACTTGTAATCAAGACAAATTATTAGAAGTTGAGAATAAGAACAATAATTGATTTTCAGCCTAAAAAACTGGTCCATTGCCCAATAGACTCGGGAAAGGTGGTAAATATAACTTCGCGTACACGGCTAAAACCAATAAAATTACCGACACAACCAATACCATAACATCAATATTGTTCATCTTTAACTCGTAAAGATTCGTACGATCATCTGTAGCACCAAAAGCCCTTGACTCCATCGCCTCAGCAAGCTCAAGACTACGCCTTATACTATTGATAATCAAAGGCAATAAGATTGGAATATAGTTCTTAATACGGGTCAAGAAGTTTCCCTTATCAAGCTCCAAGCCACGTGAACGCTGAGCATCCATTATGGTTTGAGCCTCATCAGCTAAAACAGGTACAAATCGAATAGCAGTGATGAATGCAAAGTTAAACTCGTAGGGGATTCTGACTTTTTCAAGTGCTAAGCTTAGTTTATCGGGGGATGTTGTGATAAAGAACAGGCTAAAGCTGTTTACTAGTACAATGAAACGCATGGTAAGTGCGAGGCTGTATTCTACAAGGTCCCATGTGAGTGCCCCGCTTCTGAAGTAGTAGAAGCTAATCATGTTGGTCACAAAGATGAAAGATGCGATGAAACCTGCGCCTTTGATGCTCTTGAACCATTCATTGGTGACCTTGGCTAGAAAAACCAGTGGAATCTGAACAACGAAAACCAGTAACAATGGCACTATATCCATAAACATTACCGAGACGCTGAAAAACACTAGCGTCATTAGGAACTTGACTCTTGGATCAAGGTTATGAATTACTGTATCGCCGCGTGTGAATCTTAGGCTTTCAAGGAGACTCATTTTCTCGCCTCCCTGATTTTTCTATTCAACAAGTCGTATGCCTCATCAACATCAACGACATCATTGGGCAACCCATAATCAGCTAGTCTTGTGAATAATCGAGTGATCTCGGGTTTAGCCACGCTGCACCGTGCTAGTGCCTCTGTGGCGGTCATTATCTGTTTGGTGCTTCCCTCGGTCACTACGTTACCATCAGCCATCAAGACAATATGAGGCTGGCTTTCAGCCACAAACTCAACATCATGAGTTACAATCACGACGGTCTTGCCCTGTGTTCTTAACTGCATCAGGAAGTGGCGTAGACGTTCCTTTTGACCATAATCCTGACCAATTGTAGGCTCATCCAGCACCAATACATCTGGGTCCCATGCAAGTACACTGGCTAAGGCTACTCGTTTTCGTTCGCCGCCACTCAAAGCGAATGGACTCTTTTCCTTGTATTTTCCAATATCGAGGAGGTTTAGCGCCCAGTTTACCCGTTTCTCAATCAATGATTCCTTTATGCCAAAGTTATGTAATGCAAAGCTGATCTCTTTCTCAACGGTTTCCTCGAATAATTGATCATCAGGGTTCTGGAAAACGAGACCAATTTTTCTTGCTAGCTGGGCGACGCTCTTGTCCTTTATGTCTTCTCCCATGAACCGTATGTTGCCTGATTTTGGTCTTAGAAGTCCGTTGAAGTGTTTTACTAGCGTGGTCTTGCCTGCTCCGTTCTCACCCATTATGGCGACATAGTCTCCATCGTGTATCGTTAGATTAACGCCTTGTAACGCGGTGACATTTCCCGGGTAATCAAAGTAGAGATCACTTATCTCAATTAGTGGCTTGTGATGGTATTCTCCTGATAGTTCATCTAGATCAAATGGTGGTTTTGTGTTCTTGTTTGATGCTGGCTGTATTACTGTGCATATCTTGTCATAAAAATGGTCAACGGTTAATGGATTATTATCAAAAATTACCTCATCTTTCAGGCGCTTCGCTAAAGTGAGTATTCTGGGTATACCGACCCCTAAGAGGCGGGTGTCCTCGTTTGATAGGATCTCTTCAGGAGAACCATCACTACGTACCTCGCCACGGTCAAATACAATGATGCGATCTACGTATTTCGCTGCTATATCGATCCTATGCTCTATGATTATGATCGTGATGCAAAGCTCTTGGTTAAGCTGATTCAATACCTCAAATATGTGCTCAGCGCCAACAGGGTCAAGGAAGCTAGTAGGCTCATCCATTACGATTATCTTCGGATGCATAGCCAAGACGGAGGCGATGGTAAGTCGCTGTTTTTGACCCCCAGAAAGTTCGTGGGTTGCTCTGTGTCGTAGGTCTTGTATGCCTGTTACTTCGGCTGCCCAGTCTATCTCTTTATACATCTCAGGCTTTGATTTCCCGAGGTTTTCTAACCCGAATGCAATGTCTTTCTCAACAGTTAGTGCAAATATCTGGTTGTCTGGATTCTGGAAAATGAGCCCTACGTGTTGAGCTAACTCCATGGTGCTATGATCGGCGGTATCTAAGCCATTTACGATAACCTTTCCCGTCATCTCGCCGTTGTAAAACTTGGGTATCAGTCCGTTCAAGGTTCGGCAGAAAGTTGTTTTTCCGCAGCCGCTTGGCCCTGTGAGAAGAATGAACTCGCCTTGGTTTATCTCTAGGTTGATGTTCTTTATGGCGGGGTGTTCTGCCTGTGGGTATGTGTAGCTTAGGTCTTTGACTTCAATTAGCGCCACGGCAGTCTCCCCTGAACTCGGATATTGAACCCCTCTAGGATAATATAGTTTACTCTATAATATAATGCAAATAGGCTAACCAAACCCATTCCTCTAAGGTGCTACAGTTTTTATCGATGTTTTTTATATCCAGTCAAAGATATCTCATTCATGTCTTGTGATTGTCTTGTTGTTGGATCTGGAACCGGTGGAGCATCCATAGCACGAGAACTATCCAAAAAAGGAAAAAAGGTGACTATTTTAGATGCAGGAGCCTATCCCAAGCTAGGCACAGAGTTCAACGCGCTGAAATTTTATACGGGTGGCTTCTTCGGTCCCGGAGAGTTCAGTAAAGACAATGTTGAGATACTGCGCACAAAGATGGTTGGCGGCTCATCAGTAGTAACTTATGGGAATGGAACGAGAGCTCTACAGGCTGAGTTCAAGTCACATGGTGTTGATCTTGAGGCTGAGTTTATTGAAGCTGAGTCCGATCTTAACATTGTAGAGTGTCCAGAAGATAACATGGGAGAAAGAACCAAACTACTGATGAAAGCCTCGCAAGAGTTGGGATATAATTGCATGCCTATGCCCAAGTTTATTGATTTCAACAAGTGCAGAGGCTGTGGTAACTGTGTTCTTGGGTGTATCTATGGTGCGAAATGGACTTCTCGGAATTTTATCGGTGATTCATACCAGCATGGGGCTAAACTTTTGAAAAATCATTTTGTGGAGGAGGTTTTAATCCAAGAGGATCAGGTAAAAGGAGTAAGGGCACGTACACCCGATGGCGTGAAGGAAATAGAAGCCGAGACTGTAGTGCTTGCAGCTGGAGGCTTGGGGACTCCTGTTATCTTGTTAAACTCTGGGTTAGAGGCTGGTAGTCACCTTTTTGGTGATACCTTGGTAAACACGTTTGGCGTAGTGAAAGACGCAGATTTTAGTACTGAGTTAGGTATGGCGACAATAATTGATGATTTCCATGATTCGGAGGGCTATATATTATCACCAACCATGGAAGGCCCCCTTGATTTACTCACAGATCGTATCCCATTATCCAAGAAACACGTTATTCTAAAGTTAGGTAAATTAATTGGAGTAATGGCAAAAACCAAGGACACAGCCAACGGCACGGTATTTGCAGATGGTTCATTCGTGAAGCCGAGACCAAAGGTAGACATGGATAAACTAGACAAAGGATACAAAAGATCTAAAGATCTATTGTTAGCTGCAGGTGTAGAGCCCAATTCAGTGTTCAGGACCCATACAAGAGCGGGACACCCCGGGGGAACAGCAGGAATAGGTCGAGTCGTAAACAGCGATTTAGAGACCGAGGTATCTGGTCTATATGTTTGTGATTGCAGCGTCTTCCCTGAGGCACCGGGAAAACCTCCAGTATTGACTATTGTAGCGTTGGCCAAGTATCTAGCAGCTAAACTAGTAGCATAGCCTCCGATTTATTCACAGTCAGAGGGTTTCTTACACCGGAAAAGGCGTTGAGGTTTTCTTTTCTATAGTTGCTCAGAAAGTATCTTCAATAATTCTCGCTTGAAATCATCATAATCGCCTACCCCATTATATCCAGCTGCGGTTGGGTGACCACTTCCAGAACCACTAAAAGCATTAGAGTACTCAGAAACAAGCTCACCTAAATGAACTCTAGATGTATCAAAGAAACTCTGTGTTGATCGAAGACTGGCACGTAATCCTGTCTTTTCTTCTCCAACTACTATTGCTAGGTCTGCGCCTAGGCTGATTAATGCTCTTGCGCCTGATGCTTGATACGATCCTACCTCGCTGAAGGCGATTAGATAGTCGTTTAGTCGGTGTATATCGGATCGGTG
>JAHLLU010000124.1 GCA_020444005.1 archaeon | reverse complement strand
ATTGGTGGAATAATCTATGACCGATATGGGTACAATGCCCCGATGCTAGTAAACCTAGTCTTACTGGTGGTTGATATTCTTCTTCTCTGGTTCCTAATCAAGGATAACGCAAGAGAAGAAGCAGGATTACTCAATGAGTCTTAGTTCAAGAATCAAAGGATTATAGCCGTCTGGGCAAGCATGTCTAGCCACTTTTGAACCATCTTCAGCTGTAGCGTAGGCTACTTGTCCTCCATGTGCAAGTGCATAGATCTTGGGGAGTGCAGAGTATAGTGCGTGTAGACATAATTTTCCTTCGATCTCATGGGTATCCCAGTCGAATATGACTTCGTCTCCTACCTTGTGTCCTGCTGCGCAGTGTCCTTCTTGGCTGATTACCGTTGCTTTTACGCGTACCATAACTACTCACATACATTATTGGCTATAACTCGTTCTAATGCGGTAACCTCTATATAGAGTACTGGGGATACAACCATCTACATTGATGAAAAATCTGGTGGCGTAACTGGGAGAAAATAAGACAATCGTTAGAGTTAGAGAATTTCTCAACAGACAGAGTAACAACTATCGTATGATGATAGTTAGGACAGCTGGCGCTAACTTCTTCTTCTCACTCACAAGCCAATACACCAGTATCTACACAAAAGCATTAGGAGCAGACAACATACTCATAGGTCTGATCAGCAGCTTTAGCGCCTTCATTAGCATGCTTGTAAGCATGCCAGTAGGATACATCACAGACAAGTACAATCTAAGATACGTTTTGGGGGCTGGAATGTTCCTAAACATCGTTATGATTGGGCTTTATGCTTTTGCGCATGATTGGCGTTGGATCTTTCTCGCTATGGCTATCAGCCCGATAACTATGGCTTTGATGTTCAGAAGCCAACAAGTCATAATAACAAACGGGTTACAGGACGTTGACAGAGCAACAGGTATGGGCCTAAGGATGCAGATTGCTTATCTCATCGCCTTGGTGAGCCCAATCATTGGCGCTTTTATAGTAAACAGGATGGGTGGATTAACTGTAGAGGGTATCAGGCCTCTCTTTTTCGTAAGGTTCGTTGGACTGATAGTGACCTACAGCTATGTTTATTTGAAAACAAACAATGTGGCCCCAGCTATTAGAGAAAAAACGAGCTCTGGTTTCATACAAGATTTTAAAGAGGTTCTAGATACTGGGGGAAGAAAACTAAAAACAATGATACTCGTCGGTGCCTTGGGGGCATTGGTTTGGTCCACATTGGAGAGTTTTGCTTTTCTATACGCCGAGGAGATAAAGGGCGCTGATGCGTTTATTCTAGGGCTGATGCCTACAGCTGAAACCATTGCGTATCTTCTTTTCTCCACAACTATGAATCGCCTCGCTGATACAAAGGGAAGAAAATACGCTTTCATAATAGTAAGACCCGGTCTCTGGCTCAGCTTTATCATAGCAATATTGGCCAAGAGCCCATATTGGCTGCTTTTAGCTTGGTTCCTACGGGGGGTAGCTTTGAGTACAAGTGCATACAACACGCTCTATATGGAGCTTGTTCCAGCTGCGCAACGTGGAAGATGGATGGGTCTTAGTAATACTTTCAGTGCTATGGTGCGTATTGTTGCTCCTGTAATAGGGGGCTTCCTTTATGATAGTAGTTATCCTTGGCTTATTTTCGCGGTTCCATTAGTTGTTGATATGTTGTTGCGGACGCCGATACTATACAAGTGGGTGCCGGAAACGCTGCACAATCCGTCATAGCAACTAAGATTTTTAACCTGTCCTTTAGAATCTATGTTGATTATATGAATCTAGAAATGCAAATCAAGGAGATTATGAACAAGAACCCAATCATCGTCTCCCCAAACGAAACACTAGCAGAAGTATCAAAGAAAATGGCGAAAAACAACAAAGACGTAGTCGTCGTAAGAGAAGAAGAACTCGTCAAGGGATTAGTGACGGCTAGCGAGATCTACCACGCCATGAAAAGCTATGTTCTCGGTAAAAACATGCTAGAATCCATACCAATGGAGATAAGAGACCTTAAAATCGGTGAGCTCATGAAGGCGCCAATGGCAATCGAGTTCATGGAAGCATGCGGTTTAACTGGAACCAACATGTGCATCGTTCTCGGGGAAGAAGATACTGTTGCGAATGCCATGAGAGTTATGGCTATTGGTGGCATTGACCATATATTGATCATCGGCGATGACGGCGTATCAGGAACACTAAGCGATAACGATCTACTCAAAGCGTTCCAGTAACCTATTTTCTTTAATCATTTTCTTAAAACCCATATACTGGTAGAGCTTTCTTTTCATCGAATCAAATTGACCCAGTGGGAACTAGTTGAATGGATTGAACACATTGTACCAAAGCTGATGCAGGAGGGCAAGATGCCTGGACTAAGCATAGCAGTTGTACAGAAAGAAGAAACAGTATACACACAGGGCTTTGGAAGCCGAGATCGTGAGAGAAACCTGCCTGCAACTCCTGACACATTGTATGGTATAGGTAGCATAACCAAGAGCTTCGTAGCCATAGCTATACTCCAGATGATGGAACAGGGAAAACTCAGCCTAACAGATCCAGTAAGCAAACATGTGCCCTTCAAGATCGGGTTAAAGGACAAACCCATCACCATCCACAACCTCATGACACACAGCCTAGGCGTACCAAGTCTAGCAACTAGCAGCGTCGCGTTCTACAAATCAGTAGGCTTTGATACAGGCATACCCTTCGGTAGCCCAGAAGATTTCTACAGATTGATCAATGGCGCTCAAGATCAGATCGTAGCTGAGCCCGGTGAGCGTTTCTTCTACCATAACGCAGCTTGGAGAATCCTTGGGCATATTGTTCAGGAGAAATCAGGTAAACCATTCCACAGGTATATCAAAGAAAACGTGATGAACCCGCTTGGAATGAAGCGAAGCACAATGAACACCGCTGTCTTCAACAATGACCCAGATAGGATCACACCATACTGGAAAAAACCAGATGGGACAATCGAGCCGACCAAGTTCCCCTATCCCAACCCAGAAGACAACCTACCCTTCAGTTTCATCGCAGCCGCAGGAGGTATAACAAGTAGCGCTAACGAGATGGCACGTTACATGAATGCGTTAATCGCTAAAGACTCGGGTTTGATCACCTCTGAGTCATTTGAGTTGATGCAGACACTTAACATCGAAAGAGATCCGGGTTACTATGGCAAGACAGGTTATGGGTATGGGTTAGGTATTGTGCCTGATTTCCATGGAAGGAAACTTGTTGCTCATGGCGGCTCGATACTGGTCTCAACGGCTCTTATGTCAACCGTGCCAGAGGAGGAGATCGGAGTAATGGTGATGGGTAATAGTGCTAAGCTACCCTATGAGGCTATAAACGAGAGCATATTGGCGCTACTTATGGGGCTAGACCCAGAAGAATCAACTCCATGGTTGTATGTAAAAAAGCGGTTAATGGATCTGACGGGGCATTATGAGACCTACATGGGTATCGAGTCTGTTGATGTCAAGTATAAGGCTGGAATGTTGTATTTGGAGTCAGTGACGCCGTTTGCGAAAAACTCCACTCCAATCATTCCAGTTGATCCACGTATAGAAAAAACCGAGTTTTACTCGCTGGCTGATGGGGTAAAAGCACCGGTTATTTTCGAGGATGATAAGCTTTTCATAGAAAGATATGTCTACCGTAAAGTGTAATATTGTCCATTTCTTTCTATTTTTTTGCTTCTTTTATGTTAACATATTATTGCGTTCACGTTTGTTAACACAGGTTATCTCTATGTAAAATGGTTTGTAGCAGTTTGTAACCGATATAAGTTATTATAACCCGCAAAAGAGTAGATATTTGAATCGATGAAAGCCACCAAAGACATCGTGATAGTACTAGCTATAGTTTCGCTTATGATTAGCAGTACCGCCGCATGGTGGATCGGCGGCTTAGAGACAAAGGAAAACTATCCATATGTAATCAACTTCGTCGACACAGGCTTTCTAGTCACCCAGAGCGACTGGGTTTACTCAGGTTCATCAAAAGTCATTCTAACACTAGTACTAGAAAATGATAGCGATGAGGTTCAGAACGCGGATATCTCGATAATACCTCTAGACTTGGATGGAAATGTGATGCTTGATGGAGGTGTACCGATGACACAAAACGCGACCACAGGAAACATTGCACCGGGAGACACTTGGACACAGGAGTTCCTCTTCCAGAAGAGCGGTATACGACTTGAGTTGAACGTCTTCCAGATAGTCATCTTAGGTGAGGACTCACTAGTAACAGGCGATAAACTGAGCACATTCAACATAGAACAAGATATCTACACCAGTGGCGGCGGCACGACATTACCTCAAAAAGCATTAGTTGGTTATAGGTCTGGCACCATTGATCGCCAGAAATATCCCAAGTATAGGTACTATGATACAAGCTGGAGCGACGAGATCGAACTAATATCACCAGCGAACGATAAAGTAAGAGACGTTAGGCTCGAATTCAACCCAAACCCATACTATAACGATAGGGCAGTAATGGTGGTTCTAACAGAGGACGGATACCTCCAAGCATACGATTATGATGGTTTCTCATGGAGTGCCGCAACTACCCTCTCACGGATATGGACATATGCACCTTATCAACCAGAGAAACCTTTCGATATGGCTTTCGAAAAAACCAGTGGAAACTGTATTGTGATCTACAATAATGAACTGAACAACAATGGATACCAAGAACTCGCATATCGGGTATTTGATGGATACACTTGGAGTCAAGAATACTATCTTGATGATCCAAAAACAACTTGGCCGGGTTCAGGTGTAGACTTTAAGTGGGTAAAACTAGCAACGGATTACTCTGATGGATCAAATAAGATAGGGTTTGTTGCTTTTGATGCTGGTTGGTGGGATACTGTTATGGCGATTTGGGATGGTTCAAGTTGGACTGATTGGAAGAAGATTGATCAAGGTCCTTGGGATGATGACGGGTTAAGCGTTGATGTGGCTTGGGAGTACGCTTCTGGTGACTGTATGGTGGTATGGAGTGAAGGCGATGACATCGGTTATTATATTTGGGATGGCTCATGGAGCACCAGATATGTACAGCAGTTAACAAACTATGCTTGGTATGGCTGGACATGGTTACGGCTCAAGCCTCAGCTTATGGATGGCTCGGATCGTATGATGTTGTTGGCGCTTGACGCTGACGGAAGGTATGCGGCGGCAATTGATTGGGATGGTTCAAGCTGGAATGGCATAGGTACTGTGCTTGACTCTCAACTAGAATCTTCTTGGGGCAGATGTATTGATGGGGACTGGGAGACCAATAGTACAAGGTTCCTCGTAGCTGCTGGGGACAGAAACGTTGACGATATCAGCTACAAGACATGGACTCCGGGTGGAGGATGGTCTCATTCTACTAACAACTGGGCAACATATGATTCAGGATATGGAAATGATCAGGTCTGGATACAGGTAAGAGCTAACCCTGCAGGCAATGCACCCTATATGACTGTGGCTTGGATTGACATCAAGGACGACCTCGCTATGGCGGAGTGGAATGGGGTTACAATGACCAACGGGATGGAAGTAACAAAGAAAACCATTACAGAATACGAAGGATTCAGCCTAGCCTATTCTTGGAGATAAACAGTAACCATTATACAAAGCCAAATACCACATCGATCCATGTCAGATAACCAGATCGTTGAAGAGCTTGTAAAGATCAGAGAGCTGCTGGCGCCAAAACCAGAGCCACCAAAAGAAGAAGAGAAACCAGTTGGACTTTGGGAGGAGTTCATTGATTTCATCAACAAGTATGGTGTAATCGGGCTAGCAATCGGCTTCATCATAGGCAGTGCATCAAAAGACCTTGTGAACGCCTTAGTAGCCGACATATTGATGCCCATTATACTGTTCTTTGTTCCGGGTGGTACTTGGCGTGAGGCAACAGTAACCATTGGTCCAGTTGTTTTAGCTCTAGGTCATTTTACCGGTGCCTTGCTTGATTACTTGATCATCGCGTTGATTGTATTTTTCTTGATGAGGCAGATCAAGAAGACAAACATCAAGTAATATCACTTATCCACTCTATTTTTCCCGTCTCGCCCTGATAGAAGCCACATATCTCTGAGCCATACGTGCCATTATCTTCAATATACTTGTAGATGGCATACGAGTAACTAGCTCTATCACCGTTATCGTCAAGCGATAAATCACCTGTTATGCCACTATGACTCCTGCTAACCTCAATTATTGAGTCAAGTATTGTACATGCATCAATAGTGTTAGTATCTATCACACAATGAGCCATAAGCCAGCAACAATCATAGGTAATGGCTTCCCTGTTGGGTAAGTCCACATCGTATTTTGCTTTATACTCTGTATTGATATCTTGGTACCACGAGTTTCTTGGGTCCGGTGCCTGCATTGGGCAGTATAGCTTAACCGCGGACGCCTGTAAGCC
>JAHLLU010000123.1 GCA_020444005.1 archaeon | reverse complement strand
TCAAAGTACCGCTCATGATAAGCACGCCATCCGCGTCCTGCACTACAGGCTCTACTGCGAGACTGGGGTCAAGACACCTGTACTCGATTACCGGTGCCCCATAGTAATTGCGTGTATAGAGTCCAACGTATTTGTTCTTCTGGCTCGTTTGAACCAACTCAAAGAACTCCAGTAAACCGTTCAAATAGCTCACAGGTGGGTTCCTGTTTTGTATCTTCATAGACCTGATAGCATCCACCATTGGCGCATGCCCCTCGATGAAGGTATGAATATCGGTTCTCAGCGCTTTCTCAAGCTCCTCCTCCAAGACGCTTGGAGCCACAAGTCTCGGCTTTCCGCTGTCGTTTTTCAACAGATGTTCACCAAGACGGTTGATGTATCGTGGCGATTTTCCGATAAGTCTCATCTCTTCCGCTGCAGCACTCAAACCCCGTTCTGTAAGTGTGTCGCTGAGAATCTCTTGTCCAACTTGGTCGATGTTGTGCCCCTCATCAAGGATGAGTATTTTCTTCTCCAAATCTAGCCCAGTCATGAGCCTGATCATTGGGTTGAAAATATAGGGATAAGGTGCTACAATCACATCTACGCTTTGAGCTACTCGTCTTGAGAGAAAATATGGGCAAATTTTCCGTTTCTGTCCTTCAGTTATCAGTTCTTTTCTCCCGAGAATAACTGGTAAACCCTTCGGCGGGGTCTCTATCTCATGAATAAATGGGCATTCATCGTTTTTCCTAAGCGTATGACACTGTTCCTGAGCCTCATTAGAAGGTAATTCCCGGCAATCCGGGTTTATACAGAGAAAGTTTCTACTAGCCAAGTTCACAGCCGAGTACTTTTCACCTGATTTCTCGTTGATGCTTTGTAACTCAAGCAATACCTGACGAACCTGTTCATGAGTCCGAGTGGCATAGATGATTTGTTTACCTGTAGGCAGGAGACAGCTTAGGGTGCTGATGGTTTTACCGAATCCGTTACAAGCTTCAGCCAGCAATACTTGGCCCTTAGCGACGGTTCTATTGACATCTTCTATGAACTCTACCTGCGGTTTATATGGTTCATATGGGAAGAGGTCTCTCCAATCCCTCCTCGGCGCCTTACCGGGTACTATTTCTAAGAGTTTTTTACAGTCTCGGCAGAATCTGTCTTCCTCATATTCTTCTAAACTGTATGATCTACCGCATTGTGTGCATTTTGCAGAGGAAGCCATTGCAGTACCCATACAATGGAATACAATTTAAAGCCCATGTTAACGAGAAAAAAACTACTCAGTACTGAACATGTTCCTCATGCTACGCTTAAACCGTATCCAGACATCCTTTGCTCCACTGATGTTGATCTTCTGGGGGTTAATCGCCGTCAACCCATTAGGCTCAATCGCCAAGATAACAAACAGGAAAATAATTGGAATCAAGCCCTCATAGACCCCCGTATTCACGCCAACATAGCGTATCAAGGCCCAGATAATCATCTTAGAACCCAACGCAGTCAACAAACCACCGATAATCGCGCCTGTAATACTGCCAAGTCCACCCAAGACACTACCCGCCATCACATTAATCAGCAAAGTATCACTGAAGTTTACGCTTGTACTCAGCCACATCGAGATAATCGAACCAGCTAAGGCCGATAAAGCACCAGATACAAACCATGAGAAAAAGTGGACGAAACGAATATTCACACCAAGTCCCTGAGACAAGTCCTCGTCCTCCGCTGTCGCCCTCATAGCGATCCCATGTTTGGACCACCTGAGAAAACTTTGTAGACCTATTACCACCAAGAGAACTGTGCCTGGTGCGATAATCCCAATTGCCGGGAAACCGTTTATCCTCAAATCATAGTTGTAGAGATTGAAGCCCTGACTCAAAACCCTGTTTTCAACAAGTAACCAGAAGCTAAACATAGCTAAAAACTGGGTTATGATCTGGCTAATAATATAGAAAGTAAACGTCAAGGTAATCTCACTATACGCTCTACCTTTAATGGGCTTAACAATCAAAACATACAGTACAATACCTAATACCCCGCCTATAAACGCGGATATTGGCCAAGTATAGTAAGGATTGAACCCAAAAAACCTCACCAAATAATACGTGCACACCGTGCCAATTGATGCAAAACTGGTGTGGGCAAAGTTTGGGAACTTTTCCATCATATAAGTAAACGTGAAACCAATGCAAAGCATCACAATAATGCTGACGTTTAACGCTACGCTAACTATTAGCCCTACATTCACGACATTCACCGAGTATTGGCGCAATATAAGAACTAAGACCTTTAACCAGAAAAAATCAGTAAAAAGTTTATAAAATAACTGAAAAAACACCTCTAACTATGGGAATATCTAAAACCTCATACAGCACACTTTAAATCACCAATCAAAGGGAAAGTAAACAGAAGGGGCGTCAACCTTGAACCAAATTAAGTTACTCTTAGTAGTCACTCTGATATTTTCAACCATACCCATAGCACAGGCACAGAGCACCCTACCATGGATAGAAGAATATACCATAACAAACTACAGCACAGGGCAAACCACCCTAGAATGGAGCTCAGACACAGGAGAAATACTCCAAAACGCCCCCGTACTCGCAGGAGACGAGTACCAAATCACATTCACCCTAAACGTACGGCAGACAGTAGACAACGCCGTACTAACACTGACCCTAACAAGTTTCATGAACCAGCAGAGTGAGTCAACCTACTGGGAAGTCGGACCAGAGTTCCCACGAACCGCCGACTATAACCCAGCTCAACGTACAATCAGCCTACACCACAACCAAGGAGTGTACGAGGTAACCGCAACAGGCAAGATCAGCAGCGATGCAACGACTTATACAGGAGAAGGATTAACCCTTCACCGGCCTCTTGAGATTACTCTGATCGAGCTTGATGGTCCAGTAGGCACAGACTATGATGATATCACCGTCACTGTAATCGATAACAAGATCGATGACTACAGGTTCTTACTAGACCAGAAGAAGGCAGAACTCCAACAATACGAAAACACTGGAGTAGACCCAGCCTATATACAGCTATACGAGAACTTTGTAGCCCTCAGCGAGGAGCAAGCAGAACAGGGACTCGTGGACAACGCAATGGACCTGCTGAATAACCTTGAGGTCGATACTACACCGGTGGAGACGGGTCCAAGCTGGATGGAGCGCTACTTCCTACCCGCAGTGGGCGGATTAGCCTTGGTCGCCATACTAGGTGTATTCCTATTCATACGCACTAACAGCAAGTTAGGGTTCGTAAAAATGGTCGTCGAAGACCAGATAAGAGAGATGGAGGCACTACAGAGCCGTGCCTCGCGTATAGATCGAAACCTCGCATCGAGGCTAGACGAGATTAACAGCAGATTGAAGGAGACTGAGAACGCATAATGAGCGACAGAGGATATAGCAGCATAATACACATGGTCGGACTAGGAGGAGCAGGAACCAACATCGTCGAACATTTCATGAAAGACGAGAAAACTTTGGATATGCTCGATCAAGGATCAACACGCCTCAGCATGATGGCGATGGACATCGCCGACCCTGACATAAAGAGCCTAGACGAGACCTATAACAAGATACTGGACCAGATGCGAAGAAAAGGCGTCCCACAAGACCGCCTAAGCCTCATTGCTCGAAGCGTCAAGTTCCCGAGCGCCGAAGCCATGTTCGACTTCGTCCAAAACAAGTTTGAGGAACACCTCCGCAACGAGGGGATACAGATAGACGAATACAACCCATGGCTACCAAGCACAGTCGCCATTCCCCCACTAGCAGGCGGAGCAGGCCGACGCAGAAGCCTAGCCAAAGCCATCTACAACCTCAACTACTACCAACTAGGAATAATCAAATCCTTCACAAACATGTTCAAGGACAACGCTCTAAGCAGCATCAGCAGCCCAATAATCCTGCTAGTATTCGGTCTAGGCGGCGGAACAGGAAGCGGAATGGCACTAGACTTTGCACGCCACCTACGCCAAGCAGTAGGCTCAGGCGTACCAATAATGGCACTATGTGTATTGCCATGCCCCGGAGACGACCCACCAGCCAAAGGATACTCAGCTTTCAACGGAATCAACGAGCTAAGCCTACTACTGAACAGGGAGAAGAACGCGTTACTCACTCATGGACTTGGAGAAGTCTACAGGAACCCGTTCAACAGCGTCATGTTCCTACCCTTGATGCCCGCCTACAGCAAGACAGGCAACATCATGAGTGCCCGTGACGAGATCGACAAGATGATCGTCGAGATGATCTACGTTCTCATGGACTTCGATATGGCGGACCTCATGAGTGGAATAGGCACGGAAGTCGGATTAACAGACGACAGTGTTCACACCCTCAGCATGGTCAAAGTCAACTACCCCGTTGATGCCTACGTTGAGGCATTCAAGTCTAACCTTGAAAAGATGCAGCAATTGGCCGAGATCAGGAAAGAGAAGCTTGATGTGCTCCAGAAACTCCAAAGCGTACTGGAGCTCAAGAAAGAGGAAGTCGCAGAGATATACAAGGACTACCTCATCAAGACAAACGCGTACAACGCGGAAGAATTTGAGGACAAAGTCTACCAGATTATCCACGGTAGCCCAAGATTTGATGAAGACCTCAACCTCTACGTCAGAGGAATCGAGGACCAGATCAACAAGTGGATCGATGAAGCAATACAGTTCGTTAACACCATCAAGCTAGTTGCAGATGAAGGCACCATCGAGGATAGCGTAGTCAAACTAATCCTCCACGACGAGGAATCCTCCCCACTGGACAGCCTCGAAGGCATGATAAGAAACATCAGCCGCACACACCCCGAATATAGGGCACAAAAAGCAGCCATATTTGAACGCCTAGAGCAACTGGTACCAAGCAGCCAAAGCTTGACGCTACGTCAGAAGAAGCTCATAGATGACTTCATGAACCTAGCAAGTATCACAGAACTAGGACTTGATATACTCACCCTCTACAACGAGAACAGGCACCTGATTGATGCCATCAGTCGCCGCTATGAGATACTACCAGAAGAGGACAAGCTAAACGTCAACTTCAAGGACATGAAAGCCGAACTCACCACCATCTACCATCTCCTGCAGCTTATGATCAAGCCAAGCAGCGACGAGATCAAGATGATCGACGAGCACCTCACATACCTACAAGCACTGATCGTGAAGTTCAGGTCTAGACGTGAAGAACTTGAGAACGATCTAATACGGGTTGAGGAAAAGAAGAAACGGATGGAGTTCGATCGCGATAAATACGAGAAAGACTCCAAAGGATTCAGCCTCTTTGGTAAGAAAAAATACAACCGTGAGAAGCTCAAAGAGATCGAGCGTGAGCTACAAGGGGTCAGGGAAGATGAGATACACCTCAATAGTGAGCTAGGCTCTGCGGATACTCTCATCGAGTTCTATCAGGAGTTAGCCAAGAAGCTAGAGGTTACAAGCGATTACAGAAAGCAGCTTCAGACCGTACTGGAGTTATCACAGGATTATCAGGATAAACTCAGCGGAATCATCCAGAGCAACCGCTACTATGAGCGAACCACTGAGCTAACAGGCGACGAGCAGGGCAAGATAATCTACAAGATACTCGCTGAACAAGAAGACCAGCTCAACCGGGAGGGAATCCTAGAGGAAATCCTCGACGTAGACCACTTCAAAGACTATATGCGGAGCATCGTCAGAATCTACAGAACCCCAAACATCATGGGAATGAAGAGCAGCTACCGCAGCGACTACCTCTGGGTAACCGTCCAGACCCCTCAGGGACTCTGGGACGAGGATCTCACACAGGAACTCTACACAGCCCTAGCAGGATATGTCACAGGAGATGTATCCAAGACCATCACAGTCAGGATCGTCGAGTGCCGGGACCCATGGGTCATAAGAGTTGTTGTCATCGCTGGTCGTGGTAAGATCGAGGATCTAGCGCCCTATGATGAGATGGAGCGGCTTAACAGGAAGGCAAGCGACTTTGAGAAGGGCCTCAGTAGGAGTTTCCTAGTGGAACATAAGGGTACTTTGGATGAGTTGCTAGCAGGGCTTGAGGAGAAGCTAAAATCCGTTTAGCATTTTTTTCTTTATTTTATTCCATTCTTCCTCGTCAACTAGGTTCTGGTCAACATTCATCTTGCTGAACCTTTCGATGCGTTGGTAAACCTCGTTGAACTTTTTCTTTGTATCATATCCTCCAACTAGAATAATGACATCAACACGGTCCCCATACTCATCCACAAATAACGGCTCACAAATTTGCGGAATATCCACGCCAATACTTTCCTGAAGCCACTGCGTGACCTCAAACTCAAGCTGTCCCTTCTGGAAATCTTCCTGATAGCTTAGAGGAGCACGAACCAATACATAGACCATCTTCGCGGAGGTGAGTTCAAAGTCCATCAAAGGTTGCTCAAGGGTTATCTCCAGTATGTTTCTGAAGCTGCCATAGATGTCGAGACTGCATCCTGTTGCTAGTAGTGGTGAATAGA
>JAHLLU010000122.1 GCA_020444005.1 archaeon | reverse complement strand
TCGTCCTGCTGAGTTGACGCGTAAGATTGGTTTACTTGACTATGAGATGAAGATAGCCATGGAGGAGGGCGTGGACCCTGTTACAGTTTTCCAGATGGCTACTATCAATAATGCGCGTCACTGGCATCTTGAGCATGATATCGGTTTAGTGGCTCCGGGTCGTTATGCTGACATGCTTTTCATATCTGATATTGAGAAGATCAAGATCGATAAGGTCTTCACAGGCGGTGAGATGGTTGCCGAGAAAGGTAAGCTAAGTGTTGACATCCATATCCCACCGGCACCAGCCTATGTTCGCCATAGCATCAAGATACCAAAACCATTGACCGCCGAAGACTTCAGCGTCAAATCACCATACAACCGTGATACAGTGAACGCAGCGGTCTTACCTGCCCGTTACTTCAGTGATGACCTTCAACCAATCACCACAAGTCTTCCCGTGAAGGATGGCTATGTTCAGCGTGATCTGAGTAGAGACATCAACAAGATCGCTATCGTCAACCGGCATGGCAAGGGTCTTGGTGTATCGTTCTGGAAGGTGGGTTACCAGAGAGGCGCCGTAGCAACAAGTGTGCTTCATGATAGCCATAATATCTCGGTTATCGGCGCGAATGACGCTGATATGGCGACTGCTGTGAACCGTATCGCAGAGATTGAAGGAGGCATCGTTGTCGTTGACGGTGGTGAGATCAAGGCGGAGATTTCACTACCCATTGGCGGCATTATGACTGATCGTCCTTTGGATGAGGTTGTTGCTGCTTTGGATAAGATCAATGCGGAAGCAGACAAGCTGGAGCCGGGTGAGCTTGGGGCTCATCCTGTTGACTCCCAGACGTTTATCTTCCTTACCTGTTTTCCCTGGGCTATCGTTTTGACTGATCTGGGTCTGTTTAACGCCAGGACAGGTGAGAAGATTCCAGCAGTATGGTGATCCATACTCACATCTTGTGATTGCCAGAGGTGAGTCTATGTTATAAACAGAATAGGCTCAGTTAGGTTATGGACCCGGATATTTCACCTCTTGTCAATGAGCTTGAATCAATTATCCCAACAGCTATGTCTGAGAACAAGATCAACGGATACAGCCTCGCCATAGTGGGTTCCGCTGGGCGATTATGGTCAAAAGGTTATGGCTACGCAGACCATGCCCTGAATTCGGTCTCATCAAGCACCCTGTTTATGATTGGCAGCCTCAGCAAAGCATACACAGTCACAGCCTTCCTCAGAGCAGTACAAGCTGGACATGTGGCGCTTGATGATAGGCTCATTGATTATTATCCTCGCTTTAGGTGGAAGACGAGATTTGGTGATGATGAGCTTGGAAAGGTTACTTTTCGTCACTTGTTGACTCATTGGGCTGGGCTTCAGCACAACGCTAACATCAGGTTATCTGATGGAGGGTGCTGTGATTACCCTACATATATGGCTAGAGTCAAGCATATGTGGCAGAAGTATCCTGTTGGCACACGTTTCTCATACTCTAACATCGGATTTGATTTAGTGGCTTCTGCTCTACAAGAGATAACAGGTATGAGTTTTGAGGATTGGATGCGTGAACAAGTCTACGAGCCACTCGGAATGAAGAGCACTACAAGCGCGGTTAAGGCACTCAAAGGCTCTGATGTGGCTTGGGGGCATTTCGGTGAGTCCGAGTTCAGCTTTGAGGACACTATTACTCCACACATAGCATCAGGTTCACAGTATTGTAGCGTTGATGATATGTCGAGGTTTATAGCCATGCATCTGAACGGTGGGGTGGTTGATGGTGAAAAGTATCTTGATCCAAGCCTCCTAGAGGAGGTCTACACTATTCCCTATCGGGACGAGTATCAGTTGATGGCGATAGGCATGGGTATCGGCGTCAGACGCTTCAAATACAATGGAGAACTCTTCCTCAGCTTCTTCGGAGACGGCCCCGGATACCTCTCCCTTCATCAATTATTCCCACGGCTCGGTGTCGGATGGGTAATGTCATGTAATCAATCAATGAACTCATTCTCTCTCCTAAACACAATAGCAGAAAAAATCGAGGCATATATGGTTAAAGCAAAACTCGGTGAACTACCACCAAACGTGAACACGGGTGATCTTGTACCTAAACGAGAGTCTGTAAAAGTAGATTCTATCACATTGGATAGGCTGTCTGGACGATACGTATCAAGGATGAGCAATATCAATATCCAGCAAGAAGAAGGGGCCCTAGGTTTCCAGTGGCAGGGAAAACCATGCACTTTGAAGCCATACTCAGCAACAGAATACACGTCAGAGACTCTTCCCTTAGCCACATTCGATTTAGATGAAACTGGCAGACCTCTGACGGTTAAGGTTCTTCCTGAAAACGGCTACACCACTGTGCTGGACTATGATGGCGGTCCAGCAGACCCAGTTGGACCGGATAAACCAGAGTGGAGCAAGTATCTCGGCTATTACATGTATGATTATGGGGTTCTCTGCTGGTATTACTCGGTGCAGGTGATTGATGGTTATCTGGTTCTCTACACTGGACGAGATGGATTCCGGCTGCAAGAACATGAGCCAGACCTCTTCTTCACATCAGATAATCAAAGTGTAGAGTTCACCTCAGACGCCATGATTCTCCCGGATGGAGTCTATAGAAGAGAGACACCCTCATTAGAGACACTCATGGATGCTAAACCAAACGATATCAGGCTTCACCCATCCAGTCTCAATAGCTTAATCGAGATTCTTTCTCGAACCGAACGTGTTGAAGAATCCGAGCAGATCAAGAAAACCTTCAAGCTCTAATCACACCTTTTATCTGACCCAGACTAACCATATTTGGTGTCTAGTCTGCGGATCAGAGTATTCTTTGTACTTGGTTTGTTATTGTTGGTGTTTACTCCTGTTGTTAGTGGTGGTTATGTTCCTTACAGTGAGGAGTATGGCATCTACAAGCTTGATATAGAGACTGGGGAGACACAGCTGATCTATTCAAGCCCACTGGAGATCACTAATATCGACCTGAGCCCAGATGGAACAAAGTTCGCATTATGCATGCACCATGGAGACGGCTATGAGTACTCCGAGATATATACCATGAATATCGATGGCACCGAACTTACACGCCTCACGGATAACGATGGCTGGGACCTGTACCCAAACTGGAGCCCAGATGGCTCCGAGTTCGTGTTTCTATCTTGGCGAGACTCATCCCTTGATATCTACAAGATGGACGCTGATGGAGGTAATCAGATGCTTCTCTATGATTCTGGCGGACATGACGCTGACCTTGACTGGGTTGGAGACCATATCGTGTTCACAAGGGACAGCCAGATATGGATGATGAACAGTGACGGCACTGATGCACATCAGCTCACTGATCCACCAAACGCAGGGGTCTGGGGTGACTCTGTGCTGCCTTTCGGTGACTATGATCCCCGTATCAGCCCTGATGGCTTTTTGGTTGTGTTTGAGCGACTGGTTGATGATATGACAGAGCATGGGAACTATGAACTCTATATTATCGGCATTGATGGTGAAGGCGAGCATAATATCACAGGTACCGGTTGGACTCAGGGCATAGCCCAGTGGAGCAGCACAGGTGAGGAGCTGATCTACTTGGTCAGCGCGATCGGGTTGGAAGGTAGGTATGATGTTTTCAAGATTAACGTGGATGGCAGTGGCGTGACTGATCTTACCTCTGAGCTTTATCCACCCGGGTTCCTAGCTCACCACCCGATATACGCCGGGGATGACTCCACAGTATACTTTGTTGGGCAGTGGTGGAGCTGGGCGGTACTTGACACAATCCTAAGCTGTTCAATGTCCAAGAGTACAGCGACTATCGGTGATTTCATCATAGTCTCGGTTGAGGTCCAACCAGAGATCCACGGCATCGAAGCAAAGATAACCATAACTGAGCCCGAGGGCTCCAGAACCATTGATACAGTCATCTTTGAGGATGGCACGTATCAACTCAGCTATATCCCCGAGCAGATAGGTGAATACAGTGTTCAAGTGGAATGGGAAGGCGACCTTGGGCACCATGGTTCAACAAGTACTGCTGTTGGGTTTACTGTTCAGGAGAGGCTTCCTTCTGATGAAGGGATACCCGGTTACCCAGTAACCGCTTTATTTCTTGGATTAACAATGTATCTCCTTTCTCGTAGACATTCTTATCAGCGGAAACTCCAGACTATCTTCTAAGTTGTCTGAAGGTAAACCCAGAATACCCCCAGCGCTGGTATTATTCCTATTATCACCGGCTGTTGGCGAGTTATTATCGGGTTCATCTCCACCCACTGAATACTTCACGGTCTTTGGGTTCACAGTTATGACTTTGCTCTATGGTGGAGGCGCGTTGATAGCACGAGAGCTAAAGATCAAATGGGGAAAAGGAATAGGCTCGTTGCTGCTTCTCGGTGCATCATATGGGATATTTGAGGAGGGTTTGATGGTTGCTAGCTTCCAGAACCCATCTTGGCAGGACATTGGTATTCTGGGTGAGTATGGGCGTTGGCTTGGCATCAACTGGGTCTGGGCTGTTGAGCTAACCTTCTACCACGCATTGATCAGTATCACGGTGCCCATTCTAATCGTTGAACTAGCTTACCCTAGTCTACGAGACAAGCCTTTGCTGCATGGACGTTGGAGGAAAATAGTGCCAGTTCTCTTCTTCGCAGACATTGTATTCGGTTACTTTGCCTTCCCCTATGAGACAGGGTTCAAGCCACCGATACCACCATACCTGCTCATTTTGTTCATGGCTCTTCTCTTTGCATACTTAGCCTATCTTCTTCCAAGAGACCAGGCTAGACATGGAGTCAAGCCGATGCGGTCTCCAAGATATTACTCCGTGATCTGTTTCCTTGGGTCAATCGCCTGTGGGATGGTCTTCTGGGTGCTGCCGAATATACTCACTTTCAGTCTAGGTCCATTGTTGGTTATTCTTATTGGTACACTGTTTCTCCTTGGTTTCTTCAGGCATCTTGCTAGCTTTGACTGGAGTAACTCTTCGCCTCTTCACAGACATGGGCTTGTGTTTGGGTCTCTTTTCGTGTTTATCATCTTCTCTGTGCTTCAGGAGTTTGATGGGTCGAGGCTTGATGATACTACGGGGATGAGTCTGGTCGGGGTGTCCTTCTTTATAGGATTGGTTCTTTTACGGAGACGCATCATCAAGCAGAGCAGCATAGCTGTCTCGGAAGATATGAATAATCATGAACCCTCAGATACTCTATGATAACTGGATTTAACCTCAATAAGACACGTAAGCAGATGGATGAACATGGCCTAGACCTCCTCATCGCCACGAGCCACGATAACGTCTGCTACTGCAGCCACTCCGAGATAATGACCATCACCATGCTCAAACGCCTCGCAGCCGTATTCATACCAATAGACGGTGAACCCGTATTCGGTGTACACGCCAACGAGAAAGTCACCGCAGAGCAGTCAACATGGATCAAAGACCTCAGGGTCTATGAGGGCGGTGAATGGGAGCCACTGAAACCAATTAATTTCGTCGCTGAAGTCGTCAAGGAGATGGGGTACGCTAAGAAGCGTGTCGGCGTTGAGACGCTTGACATACCCGGAATGTGCATGGATCATCTCAGAAGTCAGCTACCAGAGGCAAAATTCTCTGATTGTCAACCTGTCTTAGATAAACTACGCGCCGTCAAGAGCCCAGAGGAGCTAAAACATCTGAGCAAGATCAACATGGCTACAGCAAAAGCCATCACAGTTGCCTTCGAGATAGCGAGACCCGGAGACACAGAGAAGGAGATCGCTAGAAACATGATTGATCTTACCCTGAGTTATGGTGCTGATACCGTTGCCTTCATGACCATGGGTGCTGGTCCAAACATCTGGGAGACACACCACATACCCGGAGACTACAGACTCAAAGAAGGCGACCTAATCCACGTAGACTACGGCTGTCTATTTGACGGTTATCTGAGTGACATTAGCCGCATGGCAGTGGTGAAGAACCCTAACACTAGCCAACTAGATGCATATGAAATCGCAGTTGAGGCTGAGAGAGTAGCTGGTGAAGCACTTGTACCGGGTTCAAAGGTGATTGATGTCCATAACACTGTCAAGGAGTTCTATGAGTCCCGGGGGCATCAGTATAACCGTGCTTTCATCGGTCACGGAATGGGAATTGGTTGCCACGAATATCCGTTCCTTGGTCCAAGTCACGGTGACTGGGTTCTTAAAGAAGGTATGTTCTTCCAAGTCGAGCCCAGTACCATTCTCGGTGATTCACGTATACATACAGAGGATAGCTTCATTGTGCGCCATAGTGGTGGTGAGAACGTAAGCCTTTACAGGGATATCTCTGAGCTTCAGGTCATCAGGTAAAAAATAGGCGTGGATTACTCCACTTTTTTCATTGGTTCTCCGCAGCAAACAAGCTGTCCAGGTCCGCTTTCAAGAACCTTGACCTTGTTTCCACAGATTTCACAGAGGTATACTTCACTTACTTCTGTCATAGGATGATCAAGACACCTCGCATTTTATACCTTATCTATTCTGCATGGGG
>JAHLLU010000121.1 GCA_020444005.1 archaeon | reverse complement strand
CCGGGCGGGGGGGGGGCCGGGGGCGTATTTTGCGGGAGGTAGCTCCGTGTCGGGGTAGGTTTTTTCTAGCCCCTGTTTTAGGAGTTTTTCGCATTCTGTTCTTAGCGTTGCGAGGGGGTTCATTTCTATGTCCTCTGATGGTTTCTATGGTAGTGGGGGGGTGCTTATAAGTTTGAGTTATGGTGTCTACTGGTGGGTATTTTGGGAAAAAATTTTTCTTGTGTGAAGAAGTGGGAGGATTTGTTACCTTTTGGGACTAGCTTGCGTCTGCTACTAGGTCTACTATTTTGTCGATCTCTTCTTTTATGGCTGGGCTGAGCCCCATGATGCTGACATCCATGAATCCCCTGATGAGTATTCCGATGGCTTGGTCTTCGCTGAGTTTTCGGCTCATGAGGTAGGTTATCTCGCCTTCGTTGAGTTTGCCTACTGCTGCCTCGTGGCTTAGCTCGGCGCCCATCTTGGTTGCTCTTAGTATGGGTATGGCTTCGAGTACTGCTTCATCATCAAGTAGTAGTCCTCTGCATTCTAGGTGTCCTCTGCATTTGTCGCTGTTTCCTTCGATGGTTCCTCTGCTGATGAGTGTGCTGTTTTTTCTGCAGATGGCGCGTGTGTTGAGCTCTGTATTGCTGTTATTGCCTTTGAGTACTGCCCAGCTGCCTATGTCCATCCAGTTGCCTTCCTGCACATAGAGTATGCTGTTGAATACTGCTTTGCTGTTCTCTCCTGAGCATACTGCCTTGGGGAACATTTGCACGTCCTTGGCGGGGCTCATGCAGATGTAGTTGCTGACGAACTCGGCGTCGTCATCGATACGTATGGCGGTTCTTGGTCTTACCTTTGTGTCCTCTGCCCAGTGATGTACCATTGTGAAGGTGAGTTTTGCGCCTTTCTTGACGTATATCTCGCTGATGCCGTAGTGGGCTGCCTCCTGTGCGCCGCTGTGCTGGGCGCAGGTGGTGAGTATGTTACAGTCGCTGCCTTCCTCGGCGATGATGATGTTATGTACCTTTTGCTCGCTTTTGTCTCCAGTGATCATGAGGCAGCTTTGAAGGGGGAACGTTACCTTGGCGCCTTTTTTGATCCTCATGAAGTAGCCGCCGCTCCACTCCTCATGTACGGCTTTGGTGTACTCGTCTTTTTCCGGGTCTACGAGTTGCCAGCGGTATTCTTCAAGCCAAGGATATTTTTCTAGGGCATCCTTGGTGTCCATCATCTCGACTTGATCCATGAAGGCGGTGCCTACCTTGCTGTAAATAGTGCTCTGATCAACGTGGAAGAAAACCCCGCTTGTCTCGTCCTCACTAACGTTGACACCGGTCTTCATGGCTTCCTCGAGTATAGCGTGGGGGATATCCATCAGGCTTTCTTTCTTCATGATAATACTTCCTTTATTCTGTCTGCGCAGTCTAGGCAGTGGTCGTAGCCTCTGACTCTTATCTCCTCGTAGATGCGTTTGGGGTCTGGGTAGCAGTGATTCATGCCGTCGATGATGACGCATGCATGGTCAGCCTCGATATAATCTAGGATATCGCCTTTGTGGGTGATTACTAGGGCGCTTGCTCCAGTGGTCTTCAGGTAGCGTTGTATCTCCCTTGCTAAGAGACGTAGACTATCAACATCGACGCCGCTGTCAGGCTCATCAAGTAGTATTAGTTTGGGTTTTAGGAACATTATCTGAAGCATTTCGGCTCGTTTTCTCTCGCCGCCGCTGAAGCCAACGTTGGCGTCCCTGTCGAGGAACTGGGTGAGGTTAAATCTGTCAATCATCTCGAGTTCATCCTCTGAGAAATCATCGTCCTTACCTTTACCGAGGCATATCTTGAGCATGTGGCTGAGTTTGACACCTTGGAGCTCAGGGGGATGCTGATATCCTAGTATGATACCTTGCTTGGAGCGTTCATCAACGCCCATACCGGTGATCTCTTCTCCCATGAACCGGATGGAGCCTGCTGTGACCCTGTATGGAGGGATGCCCATTATGGCCTTCAATAGGCTGCTTTTACCTGAGCCATTTGGACCGAAAATGAACCAGTTCTGCCCTGACTCAAGCTCTAGGTTGATGTTATCGAGGATGGTTTTATCGAAAACCTTGACTTGAAGACCTTCTATTTCTAGTATATTATTATTCAATCGAAAAACCTCAATAATCTATAACTTGTATCTAAACCATACGTCGCGGTTTATATTCAATCTGACGGTTTTCAGTTTTATTAAAAAATTGGTTGGTAAATAATAGATTTACAATTATTGTATCTAACGGCGTGTATTTTATGAAAAAAGGAAAGTAGCGTTACTTGTTATGGATGGTGTATTTTGCGCCAGTAGGCTTCAAGACTTTTGCTATATCTACTGCTAGTTTATCTAACTGTGCTTTCATTGGTTTCTCCAACCATTCATATACAAAATCGTATTCGCCAAGGTCTGTCTCTGAGGTGCTTACTATGGTATCACAGCGTTCCCTAGTGATGTCACCTGGTCCGCCGAAGTAGCTCATGATCATTTCGATGCTGTCGAGGCTTCCTCCGCCTCCAGCGCCTGAGATTCCGCCTGGTCCGCTGCCTTGGGCTACGTCAATGCCTAGTGATTCAGCCAAGCCTGTGTCCATGATGCAGACTTTGGGCATGTCGATTGCGAGTTTTCTGAGTGCTTTGAGTGCTGGTTCTTTGTCTTTTGCTTCTAGTTTGATGTATGTTTTCATTTTGCTCATGGTTTAGTGGGTAATGATAGTTTATAAATGTAGAAAAAATTGGTTACTGGAAGGATTTATAGTGTTTTTATAGGTTTGGACTAGTATGATTCCTGATCTGCGTATCACGGTTTTGCGGATGTTTCACCCGGATGAGGTGTTTGGCGATGATTATCCTATAGAGAAACAGGATTGGATGGGTCCATGTAATATTCACTATGAGGGACAAGAGTATATTGTTCATGATGGAGAGATGCCTGTAGGTTTCTGCAGTGGTGCTTGGGTGGCTATTTATCCTCATATTCGCATGCTGTTGATGGGTGGTAATATGCCGGGAGACGATCAAGGTATAGCACTTGGTTCGTGTAATGATGGTTTGAGGCCTGTGATTTACAAGATTCAACGTGTTGATGATTAATTTTTCTTTGTTTGTCAGGCGTATAATAGTGTAGACAAAACTACTATATTATAGTTATATCTATAATATAATTGGTCTTAAATGCAGAAAGCAAAAACAGAGACCAAGATAAACCCAAGACGAACAGCCTACATGGGCGTTTTCACAGCGCTAGTATATGTCACAACATCAATATCCATACCTATGCCACCACCCCTCGGAGTATGGCATATGGGAAACCTCGTATCATTCCTCAGTGCCATACTATGTGGACCCGTCGTAGGAGCCTTTGCCTGCGGAGTAGGAGCAACGCTTTTTGATGTATGGAACCCGCTCTGGGGCAGCAGTTTTTCGGTGTATGCACCGGCTAGCCTGATAATACGTGGGTCAATGGGGTATGTCTTGGGTCTAATAGCGTACAAGCGTGAAAATATCAGAAAGTATGCGATTATCGCAGTGGTAGCTGGTCACCTATGGAAGAATATAGGCTACTTCATCTATGATTACTTGCTTTATGGCTCAGCAGCCTTCTTCGACTTGACATCACTTTCCATTAAAAGCATATTCGAGATAATACTCACAATTGCGACGCTAGAGGCGGTCAGAAGAAAGATAGGGAGAAACTATCTATCATAGTGGTGAATGCGATGAAGATAATAGACGCGCATATGCATCTAGGTGAATTTGCGGTTTTCGGGGAGTCAATCAGCCATAAACAACTAGTGGAGTTAATGAATCAATACGATATTGAGAAAGCGGTAGTATCGGCTCTACCCAACTCACTGACAATTGAAGCAGTGGAAAAATACCCAGAGCGCATCACAGGTCTTGTAAGAGTGAACCCCCATGAAGCGGAGGCGTCTGAAATTGTTGAGAAAGCCCTCACAGAGTGGGGTTTGAAAGGAGTCAAACTAAACCCCTTGTTCAATAACTTTCTACCAGACAGCAAAGCAGTAAACCCGGTAATGGACGTAGCGGCAAAACATAATGTACCAGTCTTGATCCACAGTGGGCACCCTCCGTGGAGTCTACCTTGGAGCTTTGAGCGATTAGCCGACAGGTATCCTGATGTAACCATAGTAATGGCTCACATGGGACATGGACACATAGTCTACATAAATGGAGCACTAGACGTAGCAGAAAGCTACCCTAACATTGTTGTGGACACCGCTGGTATGACCATGCACACCAAAATCAAGGAAGCTGTCAACCGTCTCGGCGTTGATCGAGTGATGTATGGCAGTGATACACCTCTGGGTCATCCGGGTTGGGAGATACCGAAGGTAAAGGTATCTGGACTTGACGAAGAGCAACTAGAACATGTGTTGTACAAGAACGCATTGAAAATCTATCAGATGCAGTAAACTTTTTTTTCTATAATTTTTTGGCGGGTCCGGCAGGATTTGAAGGACTTCCGGCGGTCCATATTCCTCGTATATCGCGGCTCTCATTATATCCTTCTTATTGTTCCATGGTGATTACAATCTTTCCCCGGGTTTTTCCTTCCCCATAATAACGGAGTGCCTCAACTATCTTACTCAATGAGTACATTCTATCTATCACTGGTACTAGTTTTCCTGTTTCATACAGTTCTATAAGAAACTGGAGATCTTCTGTCTTGGGTTGTGCAAACATTGCACCCATTTTCTTGCTCCCCATCAATGAGAGCAATGGTCCAAGAAGCAATGCTTGGAAGTATTGGGATAAGCTGCCTCCAATACAGACGTAGATACCCTCTGGAGCTAGAGCCCGTTTATAATCGAATATTGAGCGATCTCCACCAGCAGCGAAAATCAGATCATAACGCTCATTGTTTTTGGAGAAATCTTCCTTTGTATAATCAATTACATGATCCGCCCCAATGGAAAGCACATAATCGATTTTACCTGTGCTACAAACACCAGTGACTTCAGTATCATATGACTTGGCAATCTGCACAGCATATGTGCCTACACCACCTGAAGCGCCGCAGATCAATACCTTTTGCCCCGACTTTACCTGACCATTATCACGAATACCTAGTAGTGCTGGGATTGCGGCTTCTGGTATGGCTGCCGCTTCCTCGAATGACATGCTTGGTGGCTTGGATACAAAATAGTCTTCAGTAACACATCTGTACTCCGCGAATCCACCAGTATTGCATAACCCAAACACCTCATCGCCGGGTTTGAAACGAGTGATTTTTTCACCTACAGCTTCAACCGTTCCAGAAATATCATCTCCAAGAATCTTCTGTTTTGGTTTCTGGAGTCCTCCTGTGGTTAATCGGAGGAACTTTGATTCACCAATTAAGACTTGCCAATCGACGTAGTTTATTGATGTCGCGTGAATTTTTACTAGCATCTCGTTTTCTTTAGGTACAGGTTTCTCAACTTCTTTGATTTGTATTACTTCTGGTGGCCCATATTTTTCGTACACTGCTGCTTTCAATGGTGATCCTGTTCCTTTGGGGGAACAGGGAGATTGTTTTATAATATTCTTTAGTTCAGGGCACTCAACATTATATTACTCGGTTCAAATTAGGGAGTATGTCCGAGACTGATGAAATCTTTCAAGTGGTGCGGAAATACTGGAAGATTCTGGTAAAATGGGTTCTAGGCATACATGGTTACCCAGAGATCACTATTGATGAACTGAAAAATCGTCTCGACTCAGACACACCGCCACTAATGATAGATATCCGCCCAGAATCAGACTATAATGGAACAGGAGACTCAAAATACGGGCATATACCAGACGCAGTATCAATCCCAATGCTGGAACTAGAATCCAAACTAGACGAACTAGAAGAATACAAAGACAAAGAAATAGTAACAATGTGCCCCGGAGGAGGACTATCCTTAGCCGCTGTTGATATAATGCAGGAAGCAGGTTTCAAGAACGTCAAAAGCCTGAAGGGAGGCACTGATGCTTGGCACAAGAAAGGCTACCCTACTGTCTCCGGTTGATGTTAACTTATTTATAATCCAGTCTAAATGGGTGGGTTGGTGTCGAGACTGAGCTGGGTTATTCGTCCTATGCTAAAATACTGGAAACAAACGATTCAGGTACTTGGATATGTCGCTGGAAATGAGAACGAGGAATGGAGCGAAGTAACCACTGATGACCTGCATAACCACTTTGAGTCAAACCCACCGGCATTACTGATTGATGTACGCCCAGAGGCGGAATACGAGTCTAGCCACCTTCCCGGAGCCAAACATATCCCCATGCTTGAACTTGAATCGAGACTAGACGAGATAAATGAGTTCAAGGACAAAGAGATAGTGACCATGTGTCCGGGGGGAGGATTGTCCCTTGTAGCTGTGGATATTCTTCAAGAGGTTGGTTTCAGTAATGTTAAGAGCCTCAAAGGGGGAACGGATGAGTGGACTAGGAAAGGATACCCCCTTGAGTCTACTTCTGTCTCTTGACGAGGAACCTGAAGCTCTCTGGACCAAGCTCCTCAAAAGATAACAATTCTTGCTTGGTGGCTTTTGCCCA
>JAHLLU010000120.1 GCA_020444005.1 archaeon | reverse complement strand
ATGTGGTTCATGCTGTGGCTTTTGGTGTGCCTGATCCTCTCCGATGTAACACCGATATACGAGCTATCGTGGTGCCTAGGGAAGGTGTTGATTGGGCTAGTCTTGAGAAGAAGCTTCTAGCGCTCTGTAGAGAGCATCTTGAGGAGTACGAGGTTCCTACAAAGATCCTGTTCCGAGACTCGTTGCCTCTTACGTTGCTGGGTAAGGTTGATCGCAAGAAGGTTATAGAGGAGATCGATGCCATGATTGAGCGTTTGATGCAGGGTGAGGATATTCCAGAAGAATATCGTTAGCTTATTCGGGGTAGCTCCAACGTGAATACTGTTCCCTTTCCTAGAACACTGTCTACCATTAATGCGCCGCCGTGGCTCTCAATGGTACGTTTACAATAACTGAGTCCTAGTCCGAGTCCGTAGGGTTTGGTGGTGTAGAATTTCCGCTCAAATAGATTAGGTAATACTTCTTCGGGTATGCCTACGCCTGTGTCGCTTATCTGGATGATGAATTTCTTGTCGTCTCTTTGTTTTGTGATGGTGATCAATCCACCGTTGGGCATTGCCTCCACCGCGTTCAGAAGTAGGTTGTCAAAGACTCTTCTTATCTGGGAGCCGTCGATCCACGCCTCTATTGCGTCATCTAGCTCAAGCTGTATTGTGATGTTTGCTGGGTGTGGTAGTTCCTCGACGCTTTCCTTGATTATCTTGTTTAGGTCTGTGCGTCTGAGTTTGGGCTCTAGTTGTCTTGTGCTGCTTCGCATTGATTCCAGCATTTCTAGGCTTCTGACCACAGATTTTTCTATGAGTTCCAAGCCTACCTCGAACTTCTCGGGGTCTTTTTTCATCATATAGGTAGCGTTTCTGATGGATTGGAGTGGGCTGCGTAGGTCGTGTGCTATCTCGCTTGCTAGGCTGCCTGATGCCGCCATCTTCTCGGCTTCAATTAGTTCTTGTGTTCTGTTGCTTACCATGCGTTGGAGTTGGCTTGTGTAGGATTCCATCTCTTTTTCGCGTCTGGTTTGCTGAGTTATGTCCGCAAAGTACCAGATTCGTCCAAAGTACTTGTCATCTTTTTTGAGGGGGACGGTTCTGCGCTCGATTATTTTGCCGTCTTTGAAGTGGATGATATCTGTGCTCTCAAAGTCCTTGTTCTTGTAGGCTCTATCTAGTGTATTTTGGAATGATTCCGGGTTTTCCAGTAGGTCTAGTATCTTTTTTACCGCGTTTTTTCGTGGTTTGTTTGCGACGTCTTTTTCTTTGAGGTTCCAGATTTCTAGGAATCTTTTGTTCCAGTATACTATGTTTTCTTTTTCGTCTATTACGGATATACCTGATTTGCTGAGTTCTAGCTCAGACTCTAGTATGAGGTTTCGTAGTGTATCAGTTGTATCTGCTGGTATATCCATAGCATGTATTGTATTTAGAATATAATAAAAGAATAATGTAATTTAGTCGGCGAACTGGATTGTTGCCTCCTCTGGCTCGTCTAGCATTAGTCGCAGTATGAATCTTCCTAGGCTCTCTAGCTGGGCTGATCGCTTGTTGCGAATATTACCATAGCTGATGAGGTTTAGCTCTCGGAGTATTCTTGCGTTTAGTTTTAGGGTGGATAGGGGGATTCCGTACTCGTTTGATATCTGCTTTAACAAGCTGGTTAGGCTTTGATCCTTTTCTGATATTGTGTTTAGGACTAGTAGCTGATTATCGTTTAGGGTGCGTAGAATCAGATTGCGGAGATCGTCGACTCCGCCCGTAGATATTGGAGTTGATGCACTTCCTTCACAGCCCTTATGTGCACGTTAGGTGTTTTTAAGGGCTTTGGGCAGTAGGGCCTGTCCTTTTGGTGTCTACTGGTGGGAACTTTGGGAAAAAATTTTCTCTGGGTTTTATTTTTTTTGTGACTGTTTTTTTGGAAGTATTTTGTCTAGTAGGTTTTTTGTGGTTATGGTTGGAAGGTTTGGGTGGTTTTGGAGTTCTTTGTCTCCTGTTACTAGATAGTCTGTTTTTGATTGAATGGCTCCAAGTGCTACTGGAATGTCTTTTTTATCGTTTAACATGTTGATGTTTCCTTCTATGGCTTCTTTGGGTGGGTCTTCTGTTATAGTTAGGCATGTGTTTAGATATCTGGTGAGGCCTCGGTTTTCTTCTGTTGTGAGATTGAATTCCGGTCTTGTGAGTACCTGTTTCACCTCATCGATGACGTATTGGTTTGTTATGAGTTGGATTGCTTTTATTCGTCCTAGTTCTAGGAGTGTTGCTTCATTTCCTTCGAATAATAGCCCGCTAATGATTGTATTAGAGTCAAGGAATGCTTTGATGTTTCTTCCAAGCATCCTCGGATTCCTCTTCGATTATTTCATATAGTCTTTCTCTGGTTATTCCGCTTTTCTTGACCTTTTCTCTGACTTTTGTTAATACTTTTTTTTCTTCTTGGAGTTTTTTTATGAAAAAAGTTTCTCCGATTTTCTCGATTATAATATAGTCGTTTTTAGATATGGCGAGTTCGTCTCTAATCTCTTTAGGTAGCGTGACTTGGCCAACGGAGGTTACTTTACATACGTAGGCTTCTGTCATTTTTTCTCTATTCGTTTCTTAAGCATTGAACGATATAAGAATTTCTTAGATGTCTGTGGATAAATTTATCATGTTTGGTGTGTTTTTTTGTTTGATTTCATGGAGTCTTATTACGGCATCCGGGATGCTGATATCTCTGAGTACAAGGGCTGTGAGTTCAATTGGGCTTGCGAGACCTGTTCAAAGGCGCTTTGTATTACATTGGTGGCTGTAGCTGAGTTGCCCAGCGAGCATGGGAACTTTATGATTCTTGGGTTTGCGAATAACAAAGACCATAAGGATCATATTGCTGTGGTGAAAGGCGATGTCTACGGGGCAGAGGATGTCTTGACTCGGTTGCATAGTGCTTGTTTGACGGGTGATGCTTTGGGGTCTCGGCGTTGTGATTGTGGGCCTCAGCTTCATACTGCTATGCGGATTATTGATCGTGAGGGCTTGGGGCTTCTCTTGTATATGCAGCAAGAAGGCAGAGGCATCGGTTTGGTGAACAAGATAAAAGCGTATCAGCTTCAGGACCAAGGCTTCGATACATATGATGCGAACCTGCATCTTGGGTTTGAGCCTGATCCCAGGGACTATGAGGTCTCGGCTGCTATGTTACGGAAGCTGGGTGTGAAGAGTGTCAGGTTGTTGACGAATAACCCTGATAAACTTGATCAGCTTGCCCGGTATGGTGTGGAGATCACTGAGCGTGTCCCATTAGAGTTGCCTGTGCATGGTGACGATGAGGCTTATATGCGGACAAAGAAAGAGCGGTTCGGTCACAAACTGGACCTTGTTGAAGACTCGGTTTAATTTTTGGTAGCATCTTTTTTATCCACTTATCCACTTTTGATTGGCGTTGTTGTTTGATGGGTCAAGAAAATAAATCAGCCCGGTTGACTGGTACGGCTATTTTGGCTGCGTTGGTTATTGTTTTTGATTATACCCTCAAGTTTTCTGGTTTGAAGATTCCTTTTCCATGGTACCCGGTCCTCAAGTTTGACTTTACCGGTGTACCAATCGCGTTAAGCCTCTTCCTCTATGGTTTCCCATCATCAGCCACGACATCAATCGTTGCAGGTGTAGGAATAATGGCCAGAAGTGGAGACCCCATCTCTGCTTCTATAAAGGTGGCTGCTGAGTTGTCAACGGTATTCGGGTTATTCATAGGAGACAAGTTTGGAGGATCAAAGTATATCTCGTGGGGGACTGGTTTAGCTTTACGTGTGCTTGTAATGAGTGTTGTCAATCTCTACGTTTTACCCAATATCTATAGGGTACCAATGGAGGCTGCAATAGGGTTGCTTCCCTTAATCGCTGTTTTTAACCTGCTTCAAGGGGCTATCACGATAGGTTTAGGGCGTTTCCTGTATCAGGCTGTCCAGTCAAGGCTTCCACGTTGGGCTCCATAACCGGGTGGATGGTTTTAAAACATTCATAGACGCATGCATATTTGATCAAAGTTGAAAGAAACCGCTTATCAATGGATTGACGAGAACGAGAAAAAGATCATCGAGTGGAGCGACAAGGTATGGAGCTTCGCTGAACTTGGGTTACTTGAGTTCAAGACATCCAAATATCTTTCAGACATCACCGAGAAAGCAGGATTCAAGGTAGACCGAGGCGTCGCGGAGATGCCCACAGCCTTCATGGGAACATGGAGCAACGGAAAAGGACCAACAATCGGCATCCTCGGAGAACTGGACGCCCTAGCAGGCATCAGCCAGAAGGCACTACCATACAAGGAGCCAATCAAGGAAGGCGCTCCCGGACACGGATGTGGACACAACATCTATGGAGCAGGCTCTATTGCAGCAGCTATCGCGTTGAAGACCGCTATGGAGGAGAACAATGTCGGTGGAACCCTCAAGGTCTATGGTTGTCCCGCAGAGGAGACCCTTGTAGGCAAGATATGGATGGTCAGGGACGGCTTGTTTGACGGTGTAGACGCAGTATTGGCGCATCACCCCAGTAGTGCAAACACCGCTGGAACTGGAAGTAGCAACGCCATGAACAGCTTCAAGGTACACTTCTACGGAAGAACCGCCCACAGCGCAGGTGACCCCGAGAACGGTATCAGCGCATTGGACGCAGTTGAGCTAATGAGCAACGGCGTAAACTTCATGCGTGAGCACGTAATCGAGAAGGCAAGAGTCCACTACATACACGAGGACTGTGGAGGACAGCCAAACGTCGTACCAGCTTACGCCCGAACATGGTATTATAACCGTGCTCCAGAGCGTGCACAGGTAGATGAGATCTATGACTGGATCATGGACATCGTGAAGGGTGCAAACCTCATGGCGAGAACCACCAGTAAGGTCGAGTTCCTAACTGGGTGCTATAACAAGTTGCCTAACAAGGTACTGGCTGACTTAGTTGTTGCTCAGATGAGGGAGATCGGTGCACCGGTGCATACTGAGGAGGAGCTTGAGTTCGCTGAGAAGATGGCTGAAAGCATTGACGTCGATAAAAAGATGAACAGTCTTCAGAAATCTAATCGTCCAGACTGGCAGAAACTCAAAGATGTGCACTTTGATGAAAGAGTTCTTGACGATTACCGTGAGGGAATGGTAGGTGCAGGCAGCACTGATGTCAGCGATGTCAGCTGGGTTACCCCAACCATAGAGTTCAACACCACATGCTGTATGCTAGGTACTCCGGGTCACAGTTGGCAGTTCGTGGCTCAGAACGGCATGAGTATTGGACACAAGGGCTTGATATTCAGCACCAAGGTTCACGCAGCAGCCGGTCTTGAGTTACTTACCAAGCCTGCTCTATTGCAGAAGGTCAAGGATGAGTGGGTTGAGAGACTCGCTGGAAGGACTTACAAGTCTCCTATTCCAGCTGACTTGAAGCCTCCACTTGACCAACTCAAGGACGCTTAAACCTCCTTTTTTTCCTATATTTTATATCTTGAATCAGGTTTTTCCTAGTTAGATTGATCGAGTCCTACATATTGATCCTGTCTGCGGTTATCCTCTCCGTGGGAAACTTTTCCCTCTGGTGGCTCCTCTTTGACGACGAGTTCAAGCAGCGCATGGAGATATACGAGGAAGCATTCCGCGAACAGATGAAGAAGGAGAACGAGAAATTCGTCAATACATTGCAGCCTATCATTGAGCTTGACCCAGAGGCTGTGGAGATCGCTGGATTTGGTGATCAGTGGCGTGAGAACCTCCAAGACGTGAGTAAACTCAGGGAAGAGGCACAGGATATGCGACGCAGAACCATCTGGGTCTACTACTTTGCCTTGGGGACCATCTTGTTCGCGTCAGGGGGGTTATTGGTGCCTAATGGAATTCAGTTTACATCCGAGTTTACATTGTATATTACCGCGATTAGCTGGTGGATTCTGGTATCAGGTGTACTCGCCATGGTTGGGTTATTGGTGCATTTCCAGTTGATAGAGAACCGGTCAATACCGAAAACAGAGGGCGAGGCAATCAAAGACGACTCAGCAATAGGCTCGCTTATCGGTGGGTTACGGAAGAAGCTACCTGTTTAGCTTGTCCTTGTATTTGAATTGCCGCTCGTATAGCCGTGATACGTTTTGAAGTGTGTCCGCATCGTCTGGGTTTTTGTCTGTTCTGATGCGTGTTATTCTTGCAAACCGTAGCGCGTATCCTGATTTGTAGTGGGGGCTTTTCTGTATCTCGTTGAATGCTACCTCTACTACCAGTTCAGGCTTTACATGTACCGTGTACTCTGATTCACGTACCCGCAGCTCTTGGAGGTGTTCAGTCATCCACTTGAACTCCTCATCAGTTAAGCCCTTGAACGTCTTACCGATGACCAAATACTCCTCACCATTCCAGACCCCAAGATGATAGTTGCTGAGCCATCCTCTGCGTCTTCCACTACCCCAATCAGCTGCCACTATCACCACGTCCAGTGTTTCCACCGGTTTGAGCTTGTACCAGTTCTTGCCTCGTGCCCCGGGGCTGTATGGGCTGTCAAGTCTTTTTGCCATCAGTCCCTCGTGTCCTGATTCAATTGCTTGGGTCATGAATGTCTCGGCTTCCGCTGGGTTTGTGGTGATTATTCGTTTTGTGTGGTATTTCTGTGGG
>JAHLLU010000119.1 GCA_020444005.1 archaeon | reverse complement strand
CAAATGATCAGCGACACTCAGATCCTCATCAGATGTACTAAAAGCCTCCAAAGGTTGAACCCCTCTGGGGCGAGCAACCTCCTCACGATAAGTTGCTATCTTCTCGTGTACTATCTTTTGCTCTGGTGTAGCTTGGTCCAATAATTCAAGCATCTCAACAGCGTTTTTCACGGCGTTCGCGTTAAAGTGGTTATTAAAGTAACCATAGGTTCTTCTGACATTGCTTGTGATCTCCTCTACTTTGGGTTTCCACTCTTCAAGCTGACCCATGGAGTACTCGTAATCATACCAAAGCTGAGCACCATGCCCATGCCACCTGACATAAGCGAAATCCGCAGTATTATGAACTTCAGGAGGAAGAAGAGGCTCATCAACCACAGTATACGCCACGTTATGCCTCCTGAGAATATCATACGTCTCATCCCTTAACCAAGACACATTCCTGAACTCAACAGCCCACTCATAGTTCTTGGGGATCATATCCAGATAATCCTCAAGATGACCTGCATGTTCATCATAATTGAACTTGGGTCGAAGCTGAATTAAGATAGGTCCAAGACGCTCAGCAAGAGGACGCATTAAAGCAAGAAACCTATGAGTATCATCCTCAACGCCGTCACTGAGTTTCAGCCACTTATCATGAGTGATGAGCTTAGGTAACTTGGCTGCAAAAACAAAACCAGGTGGCGCGTTTCTAATGAGTCCCATAACCATACCCTCACTAGGATAGCGATAGAAAGTGCTGTTGATCTCAGATGTGTGGAAAAACTTAGAATAATGTGAAAACATGCCTGTTTTCTTTTCGTAGAACGGACCCACCCACTCCTTGTAACTCCAGCCACTTGTGCCAATTAAGAGACTCATCAAGAATAACTGGGATCATCTTCAATATAACCCTAGGGAAACCACCTAAAATACTATGGAAATAATCAAAAAAACAGTGAATTGTCCATTTTTTACCTGACAATTCCCATAGACTTATAAGAGTATATACTATACTTACCCATTGAGCAAGCATGAAGTGTCCAGTTTGCGGAAAAGAAGCGAAACCGACTGGTAAAGAATGGAAATTCGGCCAGTTCGACGCCAAAGGTTACAAATGCCCAGCATGTGGCAAGAGCTCAAGCGCCTATTACAAGGACGGAAAACTAAGCCACACAGTACCAAAAACAAAGAAGTAACCAACTAATACTCAACTTTTTTTTCTATCATCCATCTATAGTTCATTGTTGATACGCGATGGATGTCCAAACACGAAAGCTATCTAACGAAGACTGGGAACCGTGGCTGGGGGAAGGATACAAAGCCGCCTACAGCACAATGATGATCCAAAAAACAAGCACTTCAGCCGTAAGCACAAGAATTATCAAGCTAAACTCAGGGGGCCACACTGAGACTCATTCTCATGAACGGCTCCATCATGTTATAGCGTTGGAAGGCGATCCTATGCTGGAAACTGATACAGAGAATATAGTGATTGATCGCTTAACCTTGGTGATGATAGATTCCGGTATTCCCCATAGATTCATCAATAAAGGGAAAACACCAGCCATAATACTGGTAATCAATCTTTTCCAATAACCCGCTTCTCATACTCGTAAATAATCCTAGACGTCACTGTCCACGCCTCAAGCATCTCAGGATAGACCGAGAAAACATCATCCGCCAAATCAATGACATCCGAACTCATCGCACCACTCGGATAAGCCCCTATAAACACAGCTGGAGCCTCTTCCTTCGATAAAACTTCAGCTACTTTTTCAAAACTGCTAGGTTCACCGTGACTGGATAATGCGATTACCCTTGAAGGTCTCATCTCCCGGATATGTTCATTTAGCTTTTTTCTCTTGAGTGTCATCAATGGTTTTCCTTTAGGTGGCACAGCTCCATTGATAAGAAGCTGCTCCATCAAGCTATTGAACCTGATACAATCACGAGGAGGACGAGTCTCAGGATCAACATCAACAGTAAACCCATTAACCGTATTCGCTGAGATCCTCAACTCACCGAGCCTATTCAAAGGAGAACCCATCGCCAATAAAAGACAAAAATGCAGAATGTCCGGACGCCCACGTTTCTCAGCGTTAGGCAACCTATCCATGGCATAATGATGAAGACTCCTATCAAGAAGAGTCTCCTCAGCTGGCTTCTTGCGTCGTTTAGCATTTCTTTTCACAGCTGGGTGAAGCAGTATCTCGCGTGGCACAAGTTCAAGCGCTGCCTCAGTGAAAACCAGATTAAGCATTTTCTACTTCAACCTCTCTCCGTGCGCCTCTTCTACCAAGGAAATAAAACACTATTGCTGTCAAGAAAACCGCCGTAATAGCAGTTGACAGGTTTCCCTTCACAGTCTCTAGTTCCTGATTCACTTTGTTATAGGTGTTAGCGAGTGCCACATAGGTGTTCTCAAGTTGATCATACTCAGATTGAAGACGCTCAAAGTCTTCCTCCAGTGAGTTATACTGTGATTCAACATCTCTGAGTATCTCTAACTCAGTATAGTCCTCTTCTACAGAATTAATTATTCCGTTAATCATGTCCGCTCTATCATCCTCATTGTAATCATCCCAAATATCAAGAGCTTCAACATAGTCTCCATCGGTCAGCGAGATATTCATCATATCAAGAATACTCTGATATCGTTCCCGATTGAGTGACTCTAACCCAGAAGAATCATTCACAGTGTTGATTTCATCTTGCATTTCACTGTATTTCCCCTCTAAGTATCGAACCTTTGTATCATCAATCATCTGGTAAGTATGCGTCTCCGAGACTATCTTAGGTCCAAGAGAATCATCACTCATAACCAAGTAGGCATCAAATCTAAAAGTAACAAGTACTGACTCGAAAGGCTTCATCCCGTAGTCAAAGGAATCATTCTCCAGTGTAATATTGAAAGAAGCATTTTTCTCATCTAATAAAGCACTTAAATCGACTTCTATTTCATCAAGATTATAATTGTAACCCGTTGTGGCTGTACCAAAATCATATCCGCCTTTTCCTTTCCAGTTAATCTGCCCATCAAACATTATATTTGATGGACTTCCCGAGTACTCTGATAGATCAACTTTTGTTAAATTAAAGCCTGTAAGTGATACGTTGACTAGATAGGTCTCATATGCCCATATTTGGTTATATTCTGGTTCTGGTGTTAATTGAATTTTTAGAGATGTATCTGCTTTTACTGTTGGCATCATCAACACTGCTAGTGTGATTATTGCTAGGGGTATGAGTTTCTTCATAGTAGATATGATGATGGCTCTTCATCTATATTCGTATCTAATGAGAATAAATCCATATAACAGAAAACCCATGGTTATCCTTGATGGCTGAAGAATTCACTATAGCTCCAATACGCAGACTACTAAAAAAAGCAGGAGACTTGAGAATAAACGAGGATGCTGCTAATGCTCTACGCGAATGTGTTGGTGAGTATGGCTCTAAGATCGCTGAATATGCAGTTAAGTATGCTCAAGAGGATGGTAGAAAGACTGTTTTAGAAAGGGATATTTGGAAGGCGGCCGAAGAGGTATGGATGCCGGAGAGTAAAGACGCTGAGTAAAGAAAACAAGGGATTACTGTATTTGTTCTTTAAGGATAACTGGGATTACATAACTAAGCTTGGACCAATATTTGCGTTAACCTCTCTCATATTCATATACAGTATACTAATAGGCTACAGCATAGCACCAGATGTCTCACCACAGAGTTTTGAAGGAGTACTTAGCAATATTCCCGACCCGGTTGACTCTACGAGTTTTGAGATGTTTCTAGCTATTCTATACAATAATGTGTTCGCGAGCTTTCTCTTCATGTTATCCGGTGTATTCCTCGGTTTACCCCCATTGATGTTTATGGCTTTCAACGGGTTCTTTGTCGGATATGTTTCATATAACGCTGCACAGATACAGGGAATAGGCTTTGTTTTAGCTACTATCCTACCTCATGGTATAATCGAGATACCTGCGATTGTCCTCTGTGGCGCCATGGGCGTTGGTTTAGGATATCAATTAATATTCAAATTGATGCGGAGAGAAGGACTCCAGAAATATGCAACTGAAAGCATTATGATCTTCCTTAAACGAATAATTCCATTGCTTGTACTCGCTGCAGGAATCGAAACCGCGTTAATATATTCCCTGATTTAATCGATAATTTTTTCAAACCATAGCCTATTCCTTTGATTATGATTGAACAAGACGGTAAAAGATTCAACTGCTGCGAAAGCACTATCATGAAAGTAAACGAAAAACACCCCCTAGACGGATTTGGTAGAGGAGTCATGCGGGCAACCTCAAATATGGGTGGTGGAGGCGCTGGATGGGGAAGTGCTTGTGGTGCTGTAACAGGTGGAGTAATGGCTTTTGGTTTAGCGATGGGTACGAACGGGGACGAATCACCTGAGGAGTTCACTGCAACAAGGGATAAGATGAGGGAATACACTCAAGAATTCCTCAAAGCCTTCGAGGAGAGATGGGGTCACATAAACTGTTTTGATCTACTAGGTGTAGATACAAGAACCCCCGAAGGTAAGGCAAAGCATGAAGAGAACAAGGCAAAGGGGCTGTATTATTGTGAGGATTTTGTCCAGTGGGCAGCCGAAAAGGTTCTTGAAATCTTTGAGGAGAAAGGAATCTAACTCCTTCTAGTATTTACTTCTATTATTTCTAATTCATACTTTATTGGTAAAGTATATAACTAGTAATGTGTCAGCAGTGCGCATTGGGGTTTAGCTTCACGCTTGGTTTGTCGCAGAACCAGCCCCAATAACTTCTCAAGAATAAGAAAAAAATAAAAAAATATAGAAAAAGGTTAAGACATTTAACCGGAAGGAGTGAAGCCTAGTGCTTCTGTATCCCAGGTCACGACGTCAGCTGTGCTGTCGTATAGGCCATAGACTACGTTCTGTAAACCTTCACCGATGTCACCATAACCCCAAATCTGGTAGTTACTTGCGTATCTGTCGCCGTCATCGTTGAGTCTGTTCCATCCGCTTGCGCCCCACTGCGTGTAAGCTGTGGGTCTCTGGAGTGGAATGATGTCGAGTGCGTCAGTACTTTGTGACTCTGTGACTGTCTTGGTTAGTATCCATCCTACGTCATAGGCACATGCGCTGTAATAGCCGAATGGCTGTGATACTAGATCATAGAACCTATCGTATAGTGCGTTGAATAGCTCTGATTCTGCTGGAGCAGCATAAGTGCTATAGATCTTTAGATGCTCTGCCTGTGTAGGTGCATCGTCGATCGCCTGCTGGCTTAGAACTGTTCCGTCTGAACCGAACCAAGGTAGACTGTAGAGAGTCTCATAGTCTTGTGCCTGTGAGATCATTGTTACGAACTCAGCGAAGGCGATCAGTTCAACACCGACCTTTCCTTCACCGTACTCTGCAACAGCATCAGATACAATATTCTCTGCTGTCTGCAGATAGTTGCTGAACTCTGTTGATTCGCCTGCGTAACGGATCTTCTCTAGGATTACTCCTCCGTTCTCGGTGTATTCTGGTTCAAAGTAGTTGACGATACCGTCAGCCCATGCGTCTCCTCTGTAGATTAGTACAACCGCCTCAATGCCCATGCTATGGATCATTGCGGAGATTGCAGGAGCCTGAACTAGGTCAGTTGGACACATCCTGTATAGGTTGTCGTCCGCGATGGCTAGTAGTGGGCTAGTGGAGCTAGTGCTCCACATTAGCATGTCGTTGTCGTTACAGTAGCTTAGTGCTGCCTGTGCTTGACTTGACCAAAGACCACCAATAAAGAGGTTTACGTCCATGGATTTGAAGCCCTGGACTTTCTCTAGGTGGACTGCTGCTTGACCTGTTGCGTCGTCAATTAGGTACTCGAACTCAATGTCATAACCCAATAGTTCTGCGTACTCGTTATAGTCGACGGCCATAATGTCCTCGACTAGTGGTGTTGCTGTCTCTAGTCCGACGGTGGTGGAGCTTATGTAACCGATTTGAACTGTTTTTCCCTCTAGGGGTAGTACAACTTCTACGGTTCCTGTTCCATCTCCGCCGTCCTCGCCGGTGCCGCTTGGTTTGAGCATATAGCCCGCGCCTGCGCCAACGACTAGACCAACGACTAAGAGTACGATTGCTAGTGTGTTACCTTTCATTTCCAAATTGTTCACCTTATGATTGGCAATTTGAAATTACCACTCATTACACTATTAATAATTTTGACTATACACATCATTATTATAAGTAAGATAAGTACAGCATATACTATATTTAATTTACAATATAGTTTGATTGATGGTTAAATCTTATAATCCTATGTGTTATAATATTAGTATATACTTTATATCTGTCTTTTTAACCGTCAGTGAAGATAAACAGGTTTTCACTGGATCGAGGTTTCATTAAAATATGGGGCAACTTTCAACCGCATTTCTTCAAGCTCAATATAAGAGAACGGTTCTAAATCACGATATTCCATGTCCATGGATTTAACTGGTTCAAACCTCTCCAAAACAAAACGTGGAGCTCCTGTCAGGTAATTTGCGATCTCCATTACCTCTGATAGTTCTATTAGTTCAGGTACCGGTTTTACCCTAAACTCGTGATTAAGCCCACTTTTTCTTATCATCTGGATGGCTTCTTCCACATCCTCGATGTCGATATTGTAGTTGGCTGTCTCTTTGTAT
>JAHLLU010000118.1 GCA_020444005.1 archaeon | reverse complement strand
CTACGTTGTCCACCAGTGTTCATGTATGCCTCGTTGTCGTAACAGACCCATAGCATGTCTTCGTCACGCTCGGCTGCTGCTGATAAGCCTTGGAAACCGATGTCTGTGGTTCCACCGTCTCCGATGATACCTGTGACGCGGATATCCTCTCTTTCTGCTTGTTTGAAGGCACGGGTGAACCCGGTCATCATGGCTCCTGCGCCTTCAAAGACCTCACCGTAGAAGACTGGCTGTGTTATGTTGCCGAATGCTGGTCCACAGCATGCGACTTCTTGGCGTACCATGTCTTTTCCGATTACCTTGGATACGATTCGTGCTACGATGCTTCCTGCGCAGCCTTGGCATGCGCTGTTAGCTGGTGTGATGAACTCTTGTTCTTCTAGCTTGTTTAGTGGTATTGGTTTACTCATCGTTTTTTCCTCCTATGCCCACTCCACGATTGGTGATACCTTCTCGCCGTTTGCGGCTTTGAGGGTCTTCTCAGCCATACGCTTCAGGTCCTCGACGCGTACCTCTTTTCCTCTCATTCCAGCGTGGAAGTTAAGGGTTACAGGTCTCTCGTCAACATCATACAATGCGTGACGTAGCTCAGTGAAGGTGATTCCTCCCCTTGTACCTGTTGAGACGTTTCTATCGATTACTCCCATGGCTTTGGCGTATCCTGCGATGCGTTGGAACTCCTCGTCTGGGAATGGCTTGAAGCTCTTGATAGCTACCAAACCGATCTTTTTACCGTCTTTCTGCAGTTGGTCGATGGCGGTCTTGGCGGTTGATGCAATGGTACCCATGGAGACTAGGACAGCTTCCACATTCTCACACTTATACTCCTCAACCAATCCGTTACCATAGCTTCTGCCGAACCATTTCTCGAACTCCGCGTTGACCTCCTTGATGACTGTCTTTGCGTTCATGGCTGCCTCCTGCTGGTCTGCCCAGACCTTCTGGGGATCAACGAAGGGGTTCCACATCTCACTCATGAGAGCACGAGCCTCCTCAGCTTCCTCAGGGTACATGGGGTATGGTCGCTTGTACGGTGGAAGGAAAGCATCTACTTCTTCCTGTGCAGGTATCTCAACTGGCTCACTTGTGTAGCTTAGTATGTAGCCGTCTCCTGCGAATATCAGGGGTAGTCTGACCCTTGGGTCTTCAGCGATCTTGAAGCTCATGATACCAGTGTCCAAGAGCTCTTGGCTGTTCTGGCATTCTAGCATAAGCCACCCTGTGTCACGCTGGCTCATGGTGTCCATCTGGTCGGGCTGCATGCCCTTTGTTGACCTGTGGACTACCGCCATGACCAAGGGGAGTCTTGCCCAGCTTGTCATGTGCATCGGGTGATGCATATAGAGCAATCCGGGTCCGCTTGTAGCCGTGAAGCTCCTGACGGTTGTGCTTGCTGTGATGGCTGATGCCTGACAGCTTAGCTCGCCCTCCATGGTGACGTACTCGGCATCAAGCTCGCCTGATGCCATCATGTCTGCTAGGTACTGGACGATGGTTGTCTGGGGTGTGATGGGGAATGCGCTAACATACTTGACACGTGCTAGCTTTGCCGCGTATGCTACTGCCTTGTTTCCTACCATTACTTCGAATTTCTTTGCCATTTCATGCTCCTCCTATAGGGTCTCCTGTATGAACTCAATCGCCTTGACTGGGCACTCCTCTACGCAGATACCGCAGCCTTTGCAGTGCTGGTAGTTGATGTCTGCCTTACCGTCAACCATGCTGATAGCTACCTCTGGACAGAGAATGTAGCAACGCTTGCAGCCGATACATTTCTCCTTGTCAAGCTCGGGTCTGAAGACTCTCCAGCTTGATACGTCGCGCTCACCCTGCTTTACCTCAACCTTCTGAGGCGGTAGGTCGCTTACGTCTTCTGGTGCATTAGCCTCTTCGTATGCTTTTCTAACAGCGTTTATGTTCATCTCGGCGATTCTTCCACTCCACTGGTCGTTAATCGCCTTCTCGATACTCTCAAGACTCACTGATCCGGTAATCTTGGCGAATGCGCCGAGGATGGCTGTATTTGTGATTGGTCTACCTATCGTATCCAGTGCTATGTTAGTGGCGTCTACTGTGGCTACCTTGAATTCACCGCCGAGACCTGTCTCGCGTCCCTTATGTGGGTGATTGATTAGAACAATACCGCCTTTCTTGAGCCCATCAGTAATGGGCACGCTCTTGCCTAGAAGAGGGTCAAGGACGATAACCATGTCTGGCTCGTGGACTAGGTCGCGCTCATTGATTCGTTGCTCGCCTATTCTTAGGAAGCTGACGACTGGTGCGCCTCGTCTCTCGGTGCCGTACATGGGTATTCCTTGAGTGAATTTTCCCTCATAGTATAGGGCAGTGGCTAGGATTCTGGTGCCTGTTACGGCGCCTTGTCCGCCTCTGCCGTGGAATCTTATTTCCATCAAATATGTTACACCTATTTGAAACGAAGATAGGTTTAAGGAGCTAGGTTATATGCTTTGGCAATAATTATTGAGACTAGTAAAATTTGTAAATATTTGATACCTCATTTTTAAAAGACCTACAAAGCATCATAATATTATGAAATTCAAACACGGAGCAAAACTAGACGAAATCGCATCCAAGGCAATGGAAAAAGCCTCAGCATCCGGGGCAAGCATCGCCTTACTCAAGGATGGCGAGATCGTTTACAAGAAAGGTTATGGCGCAAGAAACCTCGCATCCAATACTCCTGCGACGTCTGATACATTGTATGGGATCGGCAGCTGCACAAAGTCGTTTATCTGTCTGGCAACCATGATGCAGGTTCAGGAAGGAATAATTTCGGTAGATACGCCCATCAGGGATTATCTGCCTGTTGAGGTAGGTTTTGAGGACTCACCCATCACTGTGAAGAGTCTCATGAGTCATAGTTCTGGGTTCCCGAGTCTGGGCACCGCTGATGTCATGATAGCCAAGATGAGTCTAGGGGGACATCCTATACCATTGACCAGTGAGGATGACTTCTACAGTTTCCTGAATAACGCGGGGGACCGGTTGGATGCCAAGCCGAGGGAGAAGTACTACTATCTGAACGCTGGTTATACGTTGCTTGGGTTGTTATTGGAGAAACTAGAGGGGGAGCAACTGGAGACGATACTGAGAAAACGTATCTGGAAGCCCTTGGGCATGAACAGAACAACTCTCATGAAGAATAAGTTCACAGCAGATGAGGATCGGATGACTGCCTACTGGAAAAACTCTGAAGGAAAAATTGTGCCATCAGAGCATCCGTTCCATGAGTTGATCTATGCACCCGGGGGTATACTCAGCAGCGTGGTTGAGTCATGTAGTTACCTGAATATGTATATGGGTAACTCTGAGGCTTTGATTGATGATGATTTATTGGCGGAGATGGTGATGATCCATAGTCCGCGTCCATCAACCATCTTCGGAGAGGGCGGATATGGTTACGGGTGGGGTATCATGGAGTTTAACGGAGAAACAATGATAACCCACACAGGCAGCACCGGCGTCAGTGGAGCAAACTATCTGTTTATCCCTGAGCGGAACATTGGTGTAGCGTACCTTACGAATATGGGTTATTGGGGAAACGTGATTCCACATGCTGCAGTAGCGTTACTAATGGACTTGGCCCCTGTTGAGGCTTTGCCGTATCTGAAGAAGCAGTTGTTCTACGAGAAACTATCAGGTAAATACACTAGCTATCGGGATATTAACACGGTTGAGATCAAGCCACAGGGCAATATACTGATGGGTACTCAGAAGGGTAGTTTTGGTGAGATGACTGTTCCTTTGATCCCTGCTAGTGATGATCCAGAGGAGACTGAGTTCTATGTTCATGGAGGCGAGAATGGTCCCATGAAAGTCTGGTTTGAGCTAGACGAGGACGAATACAGTTTCTATTATGAGCGATGGGTCTTCAAGAGGTCTTTGAACCTCTCTAGGTAACACTGTGCCCCTTCAACACTCTATGCTGAAACAACCGCGTGTATTATCGCCCTTGATAATACATCAGCAGCAGTAGACTCAACTAAAGATACCAAGGAGTCCCGACTGTTACCCAAACTTATCGCAGCGGTTGATATGCTGAAGACAGTGTCGCCATCAAACATCGTATGACTTGGTTGTATGGCTCTTGCTAATCCATCATGAGCTATCTGCTGTTGTAGAAGCATACAACAACGGCTACTATCAGACACCACGAGAGGCGAACATGCAGAGTATCGCTGATAGGGAGAAAGTTCCAAGAACTACTCTACAGGAGCACCTGAACAAGGCGGAGAAAAAGCTTATCTCGGCTATAATCCCTCAGATGCTTCTTTATGTGCGGAAGAGCCGGGCTCTGCTATGCCTTAAATCTAACTACTGGTACATTGTCCCAGAATGAAGCTAGTAAAATACAATGAGGGCAGATTAGGGGCTCTCATAGAGGATAATAGCGTAGTTGACTTGAACTACGCCTACGCATCATACAAGGCATCAAAGGGAGCAGCAAACCCACAGCGCAAAGCAGACGCAAAGGTACCAAGCTGCCTCCTCGCATTTATCAAGGAAGGCGACGAGGGACTTGAGAACGCTCAGAAGGCAATCGACCACGTGAAAAAGGGAGCCACAGAGGGCCCAAAGGGCGAGAAACTGGTCTACAAGAAGGGCGAATATAAGCTCAGGGCGCCACTGCCGAGCGCAGGCAACAAGATCGCTATGGCTGGAGCCAACTTCTACGATCACAGCATCGATGCTTACAAGATGCTACGTGGAGACACAACAACCCTTGAAGAACTCAAGGCTCAGGTAGAACGCGGAGAATACCGGACATGGGGATTCTGGAAACAGAGCAGCTTTGTTCGTGACCCAGATACCGAGACACCATACCCAGCGAAGACCAAACGTATGGACTATGAGGTTGAGCTTGCGGCGGTTATCGGCAAGTACGCTAAGGATACCAAGGAAGCTGATGGCATGGACTATATCTACGGCTATACGGTCCTCAACGACCTAAGCATTCGTGATATGCCTTTTGGCTCAGGACCAGACGGATTCTTTTTCGCCAAGAACTTTGACGGCTCAGCGCCTATGGGACCATGCATCGTTACCAAGGATGAGATCAAGGACCCATACAAGCTTGGTATGAAGCAGTGGGTCAACGATGAACTCCGACAGGACGGCAGCATGAGTAGCATCATCAGGGGCTATGAGTGGTGGCTTGAATGGCTCAGCAGAGACGTACCCTTCTATCCCGGGGATATGATTTGTGGTGGAACCTGCAGCGGTACAGCCATGGATCAGACTCCACGTGTTGATGGTAAGACTGACCCCAAGTTGTTCCTGAAGCCCGGTGACAAGCTACGTGCTTGGATCGAGGGCGTCGGTGAGCTTCGAACCAAGATCGTTTCTAAAGAGTAGTTTTCTACTCTATTTTGTTTTCAATGTCTCAGGTACAGTGTAAAGAAGAGGCAACCGTATCAATACATCAATTAACACTATTGTGATGAAAATCCATTCGGGTCCAAAGTTCTCCCATATTAACCCACCAACCACAGGCGCGGCGATGGAAGCCAGACCAGTGACAAGTCCAATTAACCCTCTCCAACGTCCTATACAGTCACTTGGAACAAGCTCAGGAGTCATGCTACCGTAGCTAAACCCTGCTATCATTCTGAACCCCATTAGGAACCCAGCTAATAGGAGCCAGTACTGGTTTGTAGCGTATATCAATACAAGGTTTGCTAAGCTGAATAATGGTGTGAGTATGTAGAAGGCTTTTTTTCGCCCAATCTTGTCAGCCAATCTACCTATCACAGTACTGAAGATTGTCTCGGCTATCAGCATAGATGTCGCGATACCGCCGAGAATGAACTGGGTTGCTCCTTTCACCTCAAAAACATAGTTGTATCTGAATGTGGTGAGCATGCTCATTGTGAACATATTGAGCGCGTTGAAGAGAAGCCATCGTTTTACTGCGGTACCACGCTCAAATACTTCTTTGAAGTCTGCTAGTAGGTTACCGTTCTCTGTTACTCTTGGCTCCCGTTCTATGTCTGTCAGGTTTCTATAGACATAGAAGAACAGGATTATTCGGGCAACGAACTGTATCCAGTAGAGCCCCCTGATGCCTCGGATCGTGATTCCTCCCAGATAAGTTAGTATTAACGCTGCGGCGGTGGGAGCTAGGATCGTAGGTAATGCGCCAATGCTTTCACAGAGTGCTTTCCCTGTGGCTCGGTCCTGTGGTGGAAGAGACAGATCACAGATGATTACGCATGAGCCTATCATCATTCCTAGACCCGAGATAAGTATGGCTAACGCGATGAGTCTCCAGTCATTCGCTAAAGCATAGATTAATGGTACCGTAACAAGCAGGGCTACGCCTGCGAGGAAGATTTTCCTGATATTGTAGCGGTCTCGTATTATGCCTAGGGGTGGTGATATGAAGGCTTGTGCGAATCCTAGGGCGCTGTTTACTGCTCCTAGTTGGACTGGTGTTGCGCCTAGGAGGGTGATGTATATGTTGGCGTATTGGAGGGTTATCTCGTTGAAGAACCTGTTGAATATGTTTCGTGTTACTACGGTTCGCCAGTTTTTCTTTTGGCGTTGCCAGACCTCTTTTAGTTCCCCAACGAATTCAGCCAATTTAACCTAGCCTAAAGACGCCGTCGGTTATATAAGAGTTATTTAGCTAAAAATAGTTAAGAGAGGCTCCACCTTCGTT
>JAHLLU010000117.1 GCA_020444005.1 archaeon | reverse complement strand
CTGACACCGAATAGAATGAAGGATGCTTGATGCCTTTAGAAGCTTATCAAAAAAAGGGGTACGAGTTTTGGATAGAAAGACTCTTTTTATCTTAAGCATATCCTAACTCAATGAAATTTGAATTTGAGTACTGGTCCAGCCTCGACTCAAAATACATAATAGTACCAATCGAAGCAGAATCCGAGAAAGACGCAAAAACAGAGTTCCACAAAATGCATCCCCATAAAAAGTATCGAATACTGGACCCAATAGACGACGAATAGATTTGAGAAGCTTATTCGCTTCTAAAGCAGCGATGTTAGGATAAAATCATCAATTAGACACGGTTTCATGTAACAGGAATATTGAATTTCTCGTAGTATAACAATAGATGTTCTATATATTATGTTTTTTAGATTTCAACGTTTGATTTGGTATTTTCAAAATTTATTCACAATACTTTAAAATCTAAAAAAATAGTAAGAAAAGAGAAACATGCAACTGCCTTTTTTCTTTGTCTATGTTATTGTATATGCCTGCTTGCTAGCTTTCCTATCAGGTGCTTTCTCACTAAATCAAATATTAGACGATTTTCCCAACTTCACATACTCTGGAGTAATAGCCACAGGCATAGTCTTCAACTATTATATCTCAACATTTCTACATTTTTCACCATATGCAGGATCAGTAATGGCTTTCCTGATAGGTGGATTTCAGGGAGTCATAATACATGTATTGTTTGATTATTTAAAGCGGAGAGGGCGAGACAGTGTTCAGTTGACCTTAGCCTCACTTGGAGGTATGATTGTTTTAACTAATTTAGTCAAGATTTGGCAATGGTGGATACGCGAACAATATGCGTTATATGATTTTGTTTTTACCTTAAGGTCTCAGGATTTTACTTTTCTAGGTAATCCGGGAATATTGTACATATCATCGTTTTTGTTTATAGTATCTGTTATATTCTTAGGGATTATTCCGAGAACTGATTTCTATGCCGTCTTCAAGGCAATATCTTGTGATAAAGAGTTGATTATGATACAAGGCATTGATGTAACAAACATTCAAAGGGGTGTTAATTTTTTCATAGGAGGTATTTCGTGTCTGGTAGGTGCTCTTTTTGTTATCTTTATTCAGTCTTCTCCAGAGGGGGTATATTTTACATTGATTGCCGCTTTAACTGGGGCATTATTTGGTGGGATTTCGTGTCCTAGAGACTCGTTTATTGGTGGGTTTTTCTTTGGTGTTTTTGAAGTTGGGTTAATTATTGCGGGTCAGTGGTTGTTTGGGCCTTGGGTTGGTGAATTCAGACAATTGGTGCCAATTCTGGTCTTATCTCTGGTTCTACGGTTCAAACCTGATGGGGTATTAAGGAAATAGACTACGTTCCAGTCTCATGTAACAAGCATATTGCAGCTTCTCATACTGAAGATAAGCCCTAAAAAAACTCTTGTCATCTAAATATAAATAGAGTCATTGTGCAAACACTTCTATGAAAAGTGACATCAAGGCAACTGACGCTTGGAAGATAGCAGTCATTGTCTCAATAATATTCACAGGAATAATCTGGCTGCTTGGAGATAACCTACAACCATTCATAGACAATCTTCTCCCTGATCAAGGCGCCTCATGGTACTACTGGAAACTACCTACTAGACAACCCACGGTAATGCTTGTGGTCTGGAGCCTATACATTATTCATCAGCTTGGAGTCTGGATAAGCATCTACTGGGCTCAGCGAACCCTATCGGGAAAACTCAACGCGGAAAAATTAACACGATACAATGTCTTCATGCTCACATGGAACACCGCCTTCATGGTGCTCCATCTCGTGGAAACCCAGCTATTGTTCGATGGATTGGCACAAGATGTACCTATCTGGACCAGCCAAGGCTCAGTGATCCTGATGCTAGTGTTTGTTTTGATAATCGAGAACCGGAGAAGAGGCTTCATACTAGGCAAGAAACTGGAAAAACCATTCACAACACAAGTAACCGGGTTCTTCAGACGAATCCACATGTATATCGTAGCATGGGCACTAGTCTATACATTCTGGTTCCACCCCATGGCAGTAGACCCTCAGCTAATCTCGGGGTTCCTCTACATGTTCTTCCTATTCACCCAGATGAGCCTAGCATGGACATGGATACACTTGGATAAACGCTGGATCATATTCCTTGAGAGCTATGTGGCCCTCCATGCTTTGATAGTAGCCGTCTATAACACGATCCAACATGGGAGCGCCGATATGTGGCCTATGTTTTTCGCTGGATTCGCATTCATGTTTGTATTCACATACCAGTTTGCACTCAAAATAAGCAGACGCATAAACATCGGCATAATCGGAGCCTACATTGGGTTCCTAGTCTGGCTATATGCACCGAGCCCAATTGGATACGGACGAGGATTAGAATACATCACAAGGGCTGAGTTCCTCTGGATACCCATAATTCTCTACCTGTTGGCACTGGTTTTCGCAGGAGCCGTGTACATAGCCAAGAAAATTATTCCTAGCAACAAGATAGAATCTACTTAAATCTTATTTACCCAGCCTTTATCATCTTATCAATGGCAGACCTATCACAGATTCTCGACTTCAATTTCATCGATTGGATACCAGAACTACTGCAGATAACAATCATACTAGTAATAGGAATGATAGTAAACTCAATAATCGTAAGGTCTGTATCAAGTCTCCAACAAAACGAAAACGCCGATAGAAGAGTAATCAGACAAATCGGACTCATCGCACGCTACATCGTCTTCTTCATAGCCACCCTCTTCAGCCTAAGCATAGCGGGGCTAACACCAAATGTTCTCCTAACAAGCCTCGGCATAGCCGGAATAGCAGCTGGTTTCGCAGCCCAAGACCTACTATCAAATATCCTGAACGGGGTTTTCCTGATTTTCGAGAACACAATCAACGTTAGCGACGTAGTAAAAATAGGCGACGTCTACGGCATCGTGCGGTTGATAAAGCTCCGTACAACCGAGATTAGAACATTCGACAACAACATCGTTAGCATACCAAACAATCTCCTATCAAAAAGCAATGTCATAAACATGACCAGCGGCAGCCGCTACAGCATGACAAGCATTACCGTGAAACTAGCATATGAGGCAGACTTTGATGCGGTTATGGAGATGACGCGAGACATCGTAAGCCGCTCTGAGGGTGTGATAGTCAACGCGTTACACGGAATCAAACATGAGATCACAAACATCGGAGAAAGATACCATGGTCTCAATCTAACGGTATTCTTCTATGTAGAAGCCCAGAACGAGCCATGGATAAGAACCACGGTACACAAACAAATCATCGAAAAACTAGTAGAAGAGAAAGTACCATTCCACAGAGACTCACCAAAATAATGAAGACGGTAATCTAATGCTTGACCCAGATAAAATAACGGAAATCCTCTGTGAAGTAATTGAGGAAGAAACAGGAATCACAGTCAAACCAAGTGACTTTACAATAGATTTTGACGGAGAACAGTTGAAGATACTTCTATTCAATGAACCCTTCACACAAACCACGTTTGACCCAGACGATTTAGAGGAAGATATAGCCTACAACATCACTGAAAACATCGAAAGATTATCAAAGAAAGTCACAGAGACCCGGATAAAATCACTAGAAAAGAAAATCAAAGAAAAATACCCACTACTTCAAGAACTCCAATTCTACATCGAAGATAGAGGATACCTCTCAAGATACCGCCACTACACCACGGAAGAGGAAGTGGAGAGAGACTACCCGGAGCTAGTATTGGTAGTCACTAAAAACAATGAAGAATATTTTTTCACTGTAGACCCCTACCAAACATCAGAGCTAGTAAGCCGCAGTGAATTAACGGCAAAGCTAGAAAAGTAAACAACTACATCACGCTATCAAATATTGTGTTATTTTCTTATAATATAATGTAAGAGATATTTCCTATAGGTTGAAGGGGATTTTTGCCCGGAGATAATCTGATTTATTATCATCCAATGGAATGGTTGCGTCACAGCCTAGCTTGCACCCGGTTTTCTTCTCCTGATTTGAGGAAGGGTCAAGTCGTGAGGCATAAGTTTCGGGTAATATCATTAGGTCTTTGTCGGCTTGGAATCTTGTTGCTAGCGCCCATTCTACTGCATCTTGATCAAATATGTTGATGTCTTCATCAACTACTATGGCGTGTTTTACAGCACGTACAGCGTCAAACACCGTGTTTAGCATCTTTCTGGGCTCATCATCGGTTTGTTTCTCTGCGGAGATTATGCAGTGAAGCCAGCTTGAGCCACTGGGTGTCATGTGTACGCCCTTGATTTTGTGTCCTTGTTTGGTGAGTGTGTTCCAGATTTTTACCTCGTTGGGTATACTTTCAAGCAGTCTGTGCTCGGTGCCTGCTCCCAGTAGTCCCTGATACAAGTAATCACCTTGTTTTATTGCACTGATTATCTTCACCACGGGCATCTTCTTCGCCGGTTTCAATGTACCAGTTACACACACATACGGACCCTCATCAGCAAACACATCAACCATTAGCCTCGCTTCCAACACAAGCTCAGAATGAACCGGAGCCAAGGCATCAACATTTGGGCACTTATACAACTCCAAGGTTCCCCCGAGTAACGTGTTAGCTACATCATACTCGCATATGTTTCTCGATGGTCGGAGAGCAGCTGCCATCATGACAGCCGGATGGTTCCCAATACTGATGCTGATATCAAGATACTTTTTCCCAGATTCACGTATTTCCTCAATGGTCTCTGCAAGGTGTCCGGGCTGTATGCTGATGGAAACAGTGTCCTTGTCCAGCACATCTAATCGGTGATACGAGACATTACCATACCCCTTACTGTTTTTAGCGAAAACAAGCCCAGCGGTAATGTATGGGCCCTGCTCCCCACTGTAATGAGTAAGCACTGGAATATCCAATAAGCTAAGATTATGGCTCTGGGGGCTTGTCTCCACTACTTTGCATGGAGTCGGGTTCTCTTGCGCAAAAAATAGATGCTTGTTGAGCTCGTCTCTATCTACACCCAATACCTCACAGATAGAGTCTCTAGACGCGCAGACATTAGCAACAACACGCGTATCATGGTTTTCCAGTTTCTCAAATATAATTGGCCCAGCACCATCATGCTTCTGGATCAAAGCAGGAACCATATAGACGGGGGAAACAGGGCTTCTTACCCTGATAATCGCCCCTTTTTCCTCCATCTGGGCTAGATAGTTTCGTAGACTCAGGTTATATCAGCTCTGTACTCTTTTACTATGCCACATTGAAGCAGACTGAACCTATCCCCCATCTGGGCTCTGATCCTACACATGGCGTCAAACCCAGTGCAGTGACCAGCGCAAACCTCGTCTGCATTATCAAGCTCCTTCACGGTTTCACTGAGCTGTTTCTCGTTTGCTATCCTGAGGTGGAAACCGCCGATAACAGCCTTAATCTCATCGACGCCGGTGATTCTTCTCGCCTGTTTCATTATGTTGACGATACCAGCGTGACTACAGCCTGAGATAATTACCAAGCCTTGGTTTTTTACGTTAATTACGAGGCTCATATCATCACGTTCAGGGTCTTGAACCCACTCACCGTCAACCATGATATGCACATTCTCCAATGGCTCATAATCAGTGACCCGCTCAACAGCCCCAGTGCTCCACACCCCCTGCGATAACATATAGGGCGTATCTTCCAGTTGCCAGACACAGCCATTAGCCTCAACTGTTTGTCTGCTGCTTCGCTCAGGGATTCCGATATACCTGTTGTTCTGGTAGAGAACATAACATCTTCTGAATACATCAGAGTGTGCCAATATTGGGGTGCCTTTTCTCAGCTTCTCCGAGACACCGCCCAATCCTCCCGAGTGGTCATAGTGACAATGAGTAAGAAAAACCGTGTCAATGGTCTCAGGGTTGATCCCCAGTTTCTTCATGTTATGAAGGAGCGGCGGAGCTGTTAGACCGGTATCCACTAGAATCCTTTGGGTTTCCCCAGCTTTCTCTACTTCTACTAGCAGGGATAACCCGAATTGGGCTAGAAACTCTGTATCATAGCCTGCGTCATCTACCACCAAGGCGATGACGCGAACACTGTCAACTGAGTGACTCAACAAGCTTCACCTCATGGAAGCACAAGGTTCTCCCATTCCTCATCAAGAAGCACCAGATAATCGTCTGTTATGGCGCGGTTGTTCCTGTTTTTTACCGTTGGTTTGGTCTCGTGTTCCCCGTTTGCGTATATTGGAATAACGTTCCCATACTTTGAGGACAGTTCTTCCAGTTCAGATACGCATTCCTTGGGCGAAAAAGAGCCACTGTACTCTCCTCCAGCTATCGGAGAGCAGAATTTCCCGTTATGGTGGAACCGTGCTAATACCTTGTTGCCTCTTGGCCAGTCAAGGATCACGTTATTCATTGATATCTTTAGGCGCGAGTTGTCAAAGGTTGCCTCGTATTCTGGTATCCAGACGTAGTGATGACTTCCCGGTACCTCTCCTTCCATGAGCCAGTTATCTATTCCAACCATCTCAAGTACCGCGCTCATGATCATGCCCTGTACCATGCAGTGTCCGGCGCTTGTTCTGAAAGACTCATCAATACTGTATTCAACTAAGCACTCGTCCCAGAGATGTCCCCAGACGTACCCATAGTTGGGAATAGCCACTCTGCCCACCCATTCTTTATTCAGTACCACCAGTTTATCATACCCTGAAGCGGC
>JAHLLU010000116.1 GCA_020444005.1 archaeon | reverse complement strand
GCACGGGTGACAAGAATCTGGCCTGCGATGGATTGTGGAAAAGCAATCGACCCCATGATCATCGAGGGACAGATAGAAGGAGCCATCAGCCAAGGCATGGGATTCGCCTTGATGGAGAACATGGAGCTAGATGGACATGGAAAAGTCCTCAACCCCAACTTTACAGACTATGTTATTCCATGCAGCCTTGATACACCTGAGATCGAGCCCTGTATCATCGTAGAGAAGCCTTACAAACACGGAGCCTTCGGCGCCAAAGGCGTAGGAGAGCCAGCAATCATCAGCATAGTACCAACCATCGCTAACGCCATCTACCACGCGACAGGCAAACGATTCAGCAGTCTACCCATCAGACCATGGACACTACACAAAGCACTGAAGGAGAACAGACAATGAATCCTATGCCAAAGATCCAGTACCATGCTCCAATAACCCTAGCCGGGGCACTGCAACTACTGGAGGAACTGGATAAAGCGAAGCCAATTATCGGTGGAACGGACCTATTGATCGCTATGAGGCAGGCAGCTTGTACACCAAGCCACCTCGTAGACCTCAACAGGATTCCTGAACTCAACTATATTACTGAAGAGGAAGGCTACATCAAGATAGGTGCAACAGTAACTCATAGTCAAGCAGCGTCAAACCCATTAATCAACGGAGTGCCAGCACTCTATGACGCTGTAAGCCGTATAGGAAGCCCCCAGATAAGGAACAGGGGCACGATAACTGGAAACATTGTTAATGCTTCTCCTGCAGCGGATACTGCTTGTCCATTGATTGTGCATGACGCGGAGATCGTTATCAAATCAATCGATGACACCAACATAATCCCCGTTGAAGACCTCTTCGAGGGACCAAAGATCAACTGCCTAGAGCCGAGTGAACTAATAACCGAGATCAGAATACCAACCCCAGCAGAGAACTCAACTAGCGCCTACAAACGCATAGGAAGACGCCAAGCATTCACATTATCAGTGGTCAGCGCAGCAGCCTACCTACAAGTAGAAGAGAATACCTGTGTTGAAGCCGGTTTCGCCTTTGGAAGCGTCGCAATGACGCCTCTTCGTGTACCTGAAGTGGAGGAGATGTTGAAAGGCAAAGAGCTAACGGAGGAGAACATCAAGGAGGCTTCGGAAGCAGTCATGGAGTACGTTCAGCCTATCACTGATGTCAGAGGTACAGCCGAGTACAGGAAGGATATGTGCCCAGTTTTGATGCGGCATGCGATAAACGAGAGCCTTGGGAGGATGAGGTGAATACAATGAAGATCAGTTTTGAGTTAAACGGCAAAGAAATAGAAGCAGAGACCACAGCATACACGAGCCTGCTTGACATGCTCAGAGACGAACTGGATGTGAAGAGCGTCAAGAAGGGCTGCGAGAGCGGTGAATGTGGAGCATGCACGGTGCTGGTTGATGGATTACCCATGACAAGCTGCATCATCCTCGCCCCACAAGCAGAAGGACGTCATATCACAACCATCGAGGGCTTGGAACATAACCCATTGATGATCGATCTACGTCAATCATTCATCGAGAACGGCGCCATCCAGTGCGGCTTCTGCACACCAGGCATGCTAATCAGTAGCTATGCTTTGCTCAGAGACAATCCTCATCCAACGCCTGAAGAGGTGAAAATCGGAATAGAGGGAAATATCTGTCGCTGTACAGGTTTCACAAAGATAATCGAGGCTGTTCTTGACGCAGCGGAGCGGATAGCACCTGAGTGAGCAAGAGATCATCACGCGGCTGAACATGGAGCTAATGGCTGGAAACCCAGCCGTTCTATGCACTCTTACCTTCAAGGATGGTTCAGGTCCACGAGACCCGGGAGCCAAGATGCTTGTGACCAGTAAAGGTGAGGCGGTTGGCACTATTGGGGGCGGTGGAATGGAGAGGCTGCTTGTGGGACGTGCACTTGAGGCGTTGGAAGAGCGTAAGCCTCGTTCGTATCATTTTGCGATGGGGATTCCTGCTCGTGAGGGGATGATCTCCGTTGATAGTAAGTGTGGTGGAGAGGTGAAGATATTCATGGACCCAATTTACCCGGACCCGAGACTAGTCATTATGGGAAGCGGTTTGATAGCACAGTTCGTGGCAAGATATGCACAGGACTGTGGTTTTACGGTAATCATTGTTGATGACGCCGAGACCGCGACACAAGAGAACTTCCCAGAGATGAAGATACATGACAAACCTTACCCAGAGAGCCTAAAGGGCGTAGATATCAGACACAGTGATTATGTGGCTATGCTGCACGGTGAGACAGATTTTGAGATAAATGGACTCAGAAAAGCGGTGAAAGCTATGCCAGCCTACATTGGACTACTGGGTAGCCGTAACAAGCGAAAGGAGCATGTAAAACAACTCAAAGAGGAAGGTTTACCCGAGAAAGCGGTTGAAAAGATCAAAGGACCCATAGGACTTGAGATTGAAGCCGAGACCCCAGAAGAGATAGCCATCAGCATTGTGGCTGAGTTAATCCAGCAAAAACGAGGCTAATCTCTTGAAACCCTACAGGAGAAACTACGCCATAGGTATTGCTTGTTTCCTAGTAGGGTTACTAGTAACGTTTCTGAGCCCACAGGGCACAATGGATACCATCGGAAAAATATTGGCGGCTGGAGGTTTCATTCTAGCTGGTTGGTCGGGTAGACAATGGTGGTATTACGAGAAACAAGCGGTTTCTAGCGATTAGCCCATAGTTTTTTCACGCGTTCATAGTCTTCTGGTGTGTCTAGGTCGATACGTGTCCACATATCACCGGGCACATACTCGTGTTCATGCTCGTGACGAATTACTACGTCCTTCATGGTCTCATCATCACCTAATGCTAAGAACTCTTCAAACAACTCATAAGCAACCAGCACAGGATGACCTCGTTTACCCTCATACATGGGGCTAACAAGAAGCGCTGTTGTGGAGCTCATTTTCAACTCCATTCGATCAAGAAGCTGCTGATTGAAGCCGAAAGTATCGCTCAGCACCAGATATACTGTGTTTACTTCTGGGTCTAGTGTTCTGAGTCCTGCTTGGAAGCTGGTGGTCATGCCTTTCTCGTAGTCTGGGTTATGAACGGCTATTGCGCCGTGTGCTTCTATGATTGGTTTGATGTCTTCTGGTCTGTGCCCAGTCACGACAATGGTATCATAATAGTGCAGATTATCGAGAATATGGTCTAGGATGGTCTTGCCGTCAAGCTCCAGTAGGAGTTTGTTGACGCCCATGCGGCTGGACTTGCCCGCCGCAAGGACTATGGCTGTTATTTTCATCGCATATCTTCGGCTGCCTTCTGCACGGCTTTCACGATATTCACGTAACCAGTGCATCTGCAGAGGTTGCCCTTCAGATAGTTCCTGATCTCTGCTTCAGAGGGGTCAGGGTTCTCATCCAGTAACGCCTTGGTGGTCATGATGAACCCCGGGGTACAGAAGCCGCATTGTACTGCTCCCTCATCGAGGTAAGCCTGCTGGATTGGGTGAAGATCCATACCTTCACTGAGTCCCTCTATGGTCTCAACGGATTTTCCGTCACAGTCAACAGCTAGAGTCATGCAGCCCAGTACTGGTTCACCATCTACATGCACGGTACATGCTCCGCATTCACCGATGCCACACCCGTATTTTGCGCCAGTCAATCCCAAGTCGTCTCTGAGTAGGTTCAGGAGTAGCGTGCTTGGTGGTACGTCGAACTCGCGTTTTCTACCGTTGATTGTTATTGTAGTCTTCATTGCTGTGCCTCCTTTGTCCAAGCGAGTTTAATCGCCTCCATCGCCATTCCCTTCGCCGCCTCCTTACGGTACTCCGCTGAGGCTCGCACATCAGTAATAGGCTTAATTCCGTTGCTCACCATCTCAGCTGCCTCCCAGATCACCTCATCAGAAAGCGATTTTCCTTTGAGGAAAGCCTCTACCTCTGGTAATCTCAGGGGTGTAGGTGCTACGCTACCGAGGGCTACTGTGGCTTTTGCTACTTTACCGTCTTTCTTGGTTACTGTGACTGCGATGCTGATGGTGCTGATGTCCAGCGCCATCCTACCGATACTGATGAAATGGTAGCCAGTATCCTTGTCCATAATGGGCACAGTGAAACCCGTTACAATCTCATCTTTCTCAAGCACAGTTGCTCCAGGTCCAGTGAAGAACTCGGTGATAGGCACATCTCTTGTTCCCTTTGAGCCAGCAATATGAATAATTGAGTCCTGTGCAACCAAGCCTAGTGCTCCGTCCGCTGCCGGTGAGGCGTTGCATACGTTTCCAGCTAGGGTTCCCATGTTGCGTATCTGTACGCTCCCGATGGTCTTTGTGGCAAGATACTGGAGTGGTATCTTCTCCTTGATTAACTCGCTTCGTTCGATGGCTCTGAGTTTGGTGGCTGCGCCGATCCAGATTCCCTTGTCTGTCTCTTTGATTCCTTCCAGTGCCTTGATCTTCTTCAGGTTAACGATGTTCTTTGGCTCAAGTAGTCGCTGCTTCATCTTGGGGATCAAGTCAGTGCCACCTGCCAAGACCTTTACATCAGTTAATTCTGCTAATAGTTTGGTGGCTTCTTCTACTGTAGTTGGCTGATGATACTCGAATGGTTTTCCGATGATGTGTGTGTTGAACTTGTTTATACTTGTCATTTCTATGCCTCCTTCTCCCGTAGCGCTTCGAGAACCCTATCCTTGGTGATGGGTAAGTCGAAGAACCTTACACCCAAAGCGTTCTGAATAGCGTTTGCAATCGCGCCGGCGACTGGGTTCAGTGCTCCTTCCCCTAATCCCTTTGCTCCGAAAGGTCCTGTGGGTTCATAAGTGTCCGCGAAGAACACGTAGAAATCATCAAGATTTGGCATATCCAATGGTGTAGGTATCTTGTAATCAGACATAAAGCCATGATTCCAGAGGTCCCCACTCCGAGGATCAAACGTCATGTCCTCGTTTACTGTCATGCTCCAACCCTGTGAGAAGCCTCCATGGACCTGTCCCATGGCTAACTTGGGGTTGATAACGGTTCCAACATCTGCTCCAGCTATTACTCTGACAAGTCTCACCTTGCCAGTCCAAGTATCTACCTCTACTTCAACGAAGTAGCCTGTGAAGTGCGGTGGACAAGCGGGCTGCCTGTAGCTGTCTACTGCTGCGATGGTTCCGAGGTTCTTGTGTCTCATCTCATAGGCTAGTTCCTTTAGTGTGATCTCGCGTCCAGCTACACCCTGCGCGTAGACTACTGCTTGTTTGCGCTCTGGGTCCCATTTGAATCGTAATGCATGTGCATAGGCGTCTAGTGATCTTGCTGCGGCTGCCCTGATCTTTTCCTTTACTTGTCCGGCTACTTTGAGGGCTGCTCCTCCTCCGCTATAGATGCCTCTTGATGCGTGGGTACAGACATCATAGACTGTGGTGCCTGTGTCTGCGCGTACAATGTTTACCATGTATTCTGGTACGCTGAGTTCCTCGGCGATTATCTTGGTGTGAGCATCCATCGTGCCTCCGCCATGGTCCATCAACGCTGAAATATAATCAAAGGTGCCGTCCTCGTTGAGCTTCAGCATGGCTCCGCCGAAGTCAACTACCGAGCCGGGTACAGGTGCTCCTGCGCTGCTTGTGTGATATCCGCGTCCCATGCCAATGCCGCGTCTATATCTTCCTGTCTGCTCCTCGGCTTTTGGTCGCTCGTACCATCCACTCATCTCGGCTCCTGTTTTGAGTATCTCTTCTACGCCGCAGCTCTCGATGATAGATTGGACGCTTGGTCCTTGTCCCCAGAAGAGGTCACCTTCACCGATGTAATTCATGAGTCTGAAGTCAACTGGGTCGATGCCGATCTTGTTGGCAAGGGCGTCCATCATGGTCTCAACCACCCATGTGATCTGGGGGTTACCGTAGCCTCTGAAGGCACACGCTGGCACCTTGTTCGTATAGACTGCTTTCCCCATGTAGCTCTTATGAGGTAGCTTGTAGAGGCTTACCCACCAGCCAACTACACATCCCAGTAGCGGGTATGCTTGGATCTGGTGACCGCCAATATCCAGATACGCGTCAAGATGACCAGCCACCAATGATCCATCCTTTTTAGCGCCTAGTTTGAGCTTGAACACCATCTGGTAGCTGCAGTGGTCGTGCAGGTCTTCCTCACGTGTATAACTGAGTCGTACGGGTCTCTGAGACTTCAACGCAAGGGCTACTGCGATTGGAATGGGTGGGTTCACTTGAATACTGGAACCAAAGCTGCCTCCGAGAGGTACCTTGATGATTCTTATCTTGCCCATTGGGATACCGAATATCTCGTGGAGTAGAATCCTTGTATTGTGAAGGGTCTGAGTAGTGCTCCAGATAGTCACACCGCCATCAGGCTCAGGACGAGCAAGTACGCTCTTGGTCTCCATCTGAGTATGATAACGCCTGTTGGTCCTGTAAGTATCCTCAACGATATAGTCTGCTTCCTTGAAGCCTGCCTCTGGGTCTCCCTCTGTGATGTCTAGGCTGCAAGCGATATTGTTCTCGATCTTGATCCAGTCATCAGCCAACATAATATCACTGTGAATAGGCTCAGTCTCGGGTTTCATACTATCAAAGACATCATAGACAGCTGAAAGCTGCTCATATTCAACACTAATAGCCTCTATAGCTGCCTGTGCCTCCGCCTCTGACTCAGCAGCAACAGCCACGACTGGTTCACCAACATATCGAGGCTTATCGGTGAGTACCTTCCAGTCCT
>JAHLLU010000115.1 GCA_020444005.1 archaeon | reverse complement strand
TACGTGCACTAGTCAGAGGAGAAGAATTAGAAGCAAGTCAGATAGCCGGAGTACCAATTAAAGAAATTAAAACACTCGCTGAAGAGATGATGAAAGCTAGGTTTGGTGTGGTGTTCTTTGGTCTCGGATTGACCCAAAGTGATGGCCGGCACATGAATATCGATGCGGCTGTAGGTTTGGTTTCAGAGTTAAACAGAAAAACAAAGTTCGTACTCACACCTATGAGAGGACACTTTAATGTGGCTGGCACGAACACTGTGACCACGTGGCAGACAGGGTATCCCTACGCGGTTGACTTCAGCACAGGATACCCCCGATACAACCCGGGAGAGTTCACTGCAATCGATGTCCTAAGCAGAGGTGAAGCTGATGCAGCTTTGATTATAGCCTCTGATCCGGGGGCAACTTTCCCCAAAGATGCAGCTAAACATCTTGCTCAGATACCGGTAATCACACTGGACCAGAAAACCACTCCAACGACAATGCTTAGCGAGGTAGTGATACCAGTTGCAACGGCAGGAATAGAGGCAGAGGGAACCGCGTATAGGATGGACGGTGTGCCGTTGAAGCTCTCCAAGATAATTGATCCAAGGGATGGGGTTTGTTCTGATCGCGAGGTATTGGATATGATTATCGCTGGGTTGAAGGAGGCGAAGCAATGACACTGGTAATCAAAAATGGGTACGTATATGACCCATTAACGGGGATAAATGGAGAACAGAAAGATATCTTCATCAAAGAAGGCAAAATAGTAGAAGAAACAAGCGAAAAAGACGCGAAAATAATTGACGCAGAGGGAAAAACCGTGATGCCCGGAGGCGTCGATCTTCACAGCCATATTGCCGGAAGCAAGATCAACATAGGAAGACTCCTGAGGCCCGAAGACCATCGTAAAGACATTGTAAAACGGGGGAAAAACACACGGGGAGGCGTAGGCTACAGTTGTCCTTCAACATTTATCACGGGTTACCGTTACGCTGAGATGGGGTATACGAGCGTAATGGAGGCGGCAATGCCTCCCATTGGAGCAAGACACGTCCATGAGGAGTTAAATGATACCCCCATAATCGACAAGGCAGCGTTCACCCTATTTGGAAACAATTACTTCACGTTGAAATATGTTAAAGAGGGGGATATTGAGAAACTCAAAGCCTTCATCGCGTGGTTGCTACGGGCAACAAGGGGATACGCAGTTAAGATAGTTAACGCGGGGGGAGTAGAAAACTGGAAGTGGGGACATAATGTCTCTGGCTTGGATGGTAAAGTCGAAGATTACGATATTACCCCGCGGCAGATAATCAAGATGCTCGCGCAGGCGAACGAGGAGCTTGGACTCCCACATACCATTCACCTACACTGCAATAACCTCGGGATGCCTGGAAACTACAAGATAACAAGAGAAACAATGGACTCCGTCAAGGAAATCAAACCAAAGAAGGGAAGGTCAGCTACTGTTCACGTGGTTCATTGTCAGTTTAATGCTCTTGCAGGTGATAACTGGATGAATGTAAAATCTGGAGCACCATATATCGCCAAATATGTAAACAATCACGATCACGTAACGCTGGACCTAGGACAGGTGATTTTCACAGACACCACCACAATGACCGGTGATGGTCCATGGCAGTTCGCCCTCTGGAATATGACGGGAAACAAGTGGGTGAACAGCGATGTAGAGATGGAGGCAGGAGCAGGCGTTGTACCATATACGTTCAAGAAGAATAACCCAGCGAACAGCGTCCAGTGGGGTATCGGTCTTGAATTGGCGTTATCAGTGAAAGATCCTTGGAAAATATACATGACCACAGATCACCCTAACGGTGGACCGTTCATTTACTATCCACAAGTAATCGCTTGGCTCATGAGCAGACAAGCAAGAACCGATACCATGAGAGAACTCAACAGAGCATGCCTCAAACGAACAGGACTATCCAATCTCTACAGGGAATATAGCTTCAATGATATTGCCATTGTGACCAGAGCGGGAACAGCCAAGGCTCTAGGATTAACGGAAAAAGGCCACCTGGGAGTAGGTGCTGATGGCGATGTAGCGATATACGATATAGACCCAACCAGTTGGAGACCAAGCCAATATGATAAATTGATCAAGGCTTTCGCAAAAGCATCCTATACCATCAAGAATGGTGAGATTGTGGTGAAAGACGGCGAAGTTGTATCTGCACCCATGGGTACAACACACTGGGTTGACGCTAAAATGCCTCAAGAGATCGAAGAAGAACTCATGAAAGACCTTGAACGCGACTTTAAACAGTACTACACGGTTAGCCTCAAGAACTATCCTGTTGAGGACGAGTATCTACCGATTCAAAAGATACACAAAGCAGGAGGGGGACAGTAATGAGCTTCATACATAACGGTGTCGAGATAGAGGACACCTTCGCTGAAGGCTTCAGCATGTGGGGAAGCCGATTAATCATCACCGCATCCACACAGAAATGGGCGGAAATAGCGGCTACAACAATGACAGGGTTCGCCACCAGTGTAATTGCCTGTGATTGTGAGGCGGGAATTGAGTCTGTTATTGCACCTGATGACTCCCCTGATGGTAGACCAGGAATAGCGGTAATGGTATATGGGTTCAGTAGAGGAAAACTCTCCGCGTCTATGCTAAACAGACTAGGACAATGCGTGCTAACATGTCCTACAACTGCAGTCTACAATGGTCTTCCAGAGGAATCAGCTGATGAAATGCTAGACATCGGTAAGAGCATCAGATTCTTCGGGGATGGATATCAGGTAAAAATGCGTATGGGTGACGGATGGCAGCAAAGACAACGCTTCTGGAGAATTCCGGTCATGCAAGGAGAGTTCCTAATAGAGGAAAAGATCGGAGCAAAGAAAGCGGTTGCTGGAGGTAATTTCCTAGTAATGGGAGACACAGAGGAGAATACGTTGAAAGCTGCAGAAGCATCAATAGAAGCCATCAAAAAAGTACCCCACGTAGTAACACCCTTCCCCGGGGGATTATGCAGGAGCGGAAGCAAAGTAGGCTCAACATATGCCTTCCTTAAGGCTAGCACAAACACACCATTCTGTCCATCAATAAAAAATAGTTTCAAGGACAGCAAGATACCAGTAGACGTAAACTCGGTGATCGAGGTGGTTCTCAATGGACTCGATGAGCCTTCAGTGAAGCGAGCCATGGGACTAGGAATTGACGCAGCAACAAAGGTAGATGGAGTCAAGAGTATTACTGCTGTAAACTTTGAGGGAAAGCTTGGTAAGTTCAAGATGAGTTTACGGGAAAGTTTGGAGGGGGTCTAAGATGATAAAGAGAATAGTATTAACTCCAAGAGGATTCAGTAGCATTCCCATAGAAGCAGATGTAATATCACCTGATGTATTCGCGGGTAAGACACTTCAAGAGATCAGAAACCTGCCAATCTATTACGGTAATGAAGAAATCGAGATGAAGGAATACATTCATGCTCAGGGTAAAGTTGCCGAGGACCCAGAAAACCAACTAATAGTAATTGACGGAGACGCAAGACACATTAAACAAATAGGCACAAAGATGACAACTGGCAGAATAGTAGTACAAGGCTGGGCAGGAATGCATCTTGGAGCCCAGATGAGTGGAGGCGACATTACCGTAGAAGGTAATTGCCTTGACTGGGCTGGAGCCGAGATGAAAGGCGGACTTATTCGGATACTTGGTGATGTGGGGAATCTTCTCGGGGCTGCTTATCGAGGTAGTAGTGAAGGTATGACTGGTGGCTGTATTGCGGTTACTGGCTCAGTGGGTACCGAGATGGGTTCCTTCATGAGACGCGGAATGATTGTTGTGCTCGGAGATACTAGTGATTTTACTGGTGTGCATATGAATGGCGGAGAGATATTCATCTTCGGAAAAACTGGTAAAAGAGTAGGAGCACAGGCTAAAGGAAACGGTGGATTAATCGCCTGTTTTGGGGGCGTAGAGGATATGCTTCCAACATACAGGTTTGATACCACGTACACCCCAGTTTTCATGAGGCTTTACCTCAAGGAGCTATACGAGAAACTTGGACTATCAGTTGCAACGCAATTCATAGATACACCTATGAAGAGATACAGAGGAGACTTGGCCGTAGGCGGAAACGCAGAGATACTGGTAGCTTAGAGGACTCATCATTGAAGGTAGGCATCATTGGTACTGATAGAAACGAGTGGCACATCAAACGCCTCCTACATGAACTAGAGAAACAATACTCCGAAGCATATCTATTGCCAATAACGAAAATGAGAGCAACCATAGGCGCCAAGCCCAGATTATCGGTTAAAGACTATCCAATCGAGAATTATGATGCAGTAATAGTCAGACGAGTTCCTGGGGGCACAGCAGAGCAAGTGTTCTATCGCATGGATACGCTTCACAGACTTGATGAGATGGGTGTAAAAGTGTTTAACCCTGCTGCTAGCATCGAGAAAGCTGTTGACAAGTATTATACTTCTGCCTTACTTGAGGACGCGGGTATTAACACGCCAAAAACTATCGTTACCGAGAGCTTTCGCGAAGCTATGAAGGCTTTTGGAGAACTCGGAGAGGATATTGTAGTCAAACCATTATTCGGTTCACTCGGGATGGGCATTACAAGGATAACTAGTGAGGACGTTGCTTACCGTGTATTCCGTGCACTCGAGATGACAAAAAGCGTCTACTACTTGCAGGAGTTTGTACCTCACAATGGCGCTGATATCAGGGTATTTGTAATAGGGAATGAGGTAGTAGCCTCAATGAGGCGGGTTTCTGATAACTGGAAGACGAATATCAGTGCAGGTGGAAAAGCCCAAAAATATCAACCAAGCGAAGAAATTAAAAAAATATGCTTAGAAGCATCTCGGAAACTCGGACTTGAATACACAGGTGTGGATGTAATCGTATCTGATGATATTATCTATGTGATAGAACTGAACAGCACACCGGGGTGGGAAGGACTTCAAACAGTAACCGAGATCGATATCACCAAGAAACTCGTTGAACACGTTTTATCCAAACTGGAGTGACTGGATACGAAGCCGAAGGACAGGGATTTCATCGAGACTACGGATGGTTTATTATTTTGTGTCGTCGGCTACCTGCATCCGGATGATGGTTATACGGCTTACCTCAAATACATCCCTTCTGATGATGGAAAATGGGAAAGAGAAGGGACAAGATACACACGAAGCATCCCCTATTATCAAGTCTCACAGGTGGAAAACACATACGATTGGCTCAAACGAGAGCACCCAGAACACATTCTCCATTGTCCAGTTAGAAACATCGAGATATCATGGGTACCAAGCTCCAAGGTGAAAAAATATTACCAGCCAAAAAACCGATTGAAGACCATCAAGAAAAATGGAGCAAAGGACCTATTAGAAGAAAAACTACTTCGTTTAGCTAAGATACTCGAAGAAACTGCAGATGTCGAGGGCTCACTTGGAGTAACAGGCAGCATACTAACTCGGACACATAACCCAACGTTCAGCGATATTGATCTAACAGTTTATGGTTTGCGTGAATCATATAGATTGATTGATGCGCTTACGGAACTAAAGAAAACAGGTGAGATCAGAGGTATCTCTGAAAGGGAGAGAGGAGAATGGGTCCAAAATAGAATTAATAAACATGGGCTATCTTCAGAAGACCTCACCAGTATTGCTGAAAAACGCTGGAACTATGGATATTTTGAGGAAACTTATTTCTCTGTACATCCGACAAGACGGGACAACGAGATTCTCGAGACTTATCGAGAAAATATGTATAATAGAGTTGGATTGGTCTCTGGCTCTGCAGTAGTTACTGATTCAAGTGAATCCATTTTCTTACCCGCTATCTACGCGATAGATGACCCAAACTCAGAGATTACAGAGATAGTGTCATTCGAAGGCCTCTATGGTAGCCTATTCAAAGCTGGAGAGGAGATAAAATACAAGGGTATTCTTGAAAAAGTTGAAGGAAAAAATCCTCACCAAAGAATAATAATCGGGGGAGCAGGCTCCCCAGATAGTTATATCAAATGGGGTCATTCGGGGTAAGGATTCCATTTCTCAGAGAGATAGGCTGGTATTCCAGAGGAATCCAAGGGTCCTACTGATACACTCCAGCCGCTTTCTTCCTGTATTTCGCCACTGAGTCTTGCTGATCTTCCGGGTATGATGATGTTTCTATGTTTCACCATATCTTCGACCTTGAAATCCTTGATGGCTTCAGCGACTGATTCAGCAGTCATCTTACGACCCGCAACTGCGCTCTCTACGCTCATTCCCTCGCTATCAACAACCAGTAAATATCCATTGATTTTCGCGTTCTCAATGTCATTGGCCACAGTATAATAGGTTAGTGCAAAGTTTGTCGTCAGTAGTACTGGGCTGTTTTCGTCTGGAGTACCCATGATTACTAACTCGGGTTCAACTGAGACAGGTTTCCTTGGATCAGTATACAAGTTAGAACGTAGGATTATTTGGGGTAATAGGGACCATCCACTTATTCCATGAATCACCAAGAGGTCTGCAAATCTGGCGGTCAATATTCCTGCGATCACAGCCTCGTTCCACTCGTTCAACACCGGGTCTTCTTCTTCAACCGCCCAAGCAGCCATTGGTGCTCCTATCAAAGGGTATCCTAGGCCCTCTTCATCCTCGTTGATTGCGTTCCACCTAAGAATGGTATAGGCATCAGTGTTTACTGACATATACTCTGTTGGCTGTGTACCTGGATCTAATGCGATATCCTTGACCCCGTATTCTTCGAGGGTCAGAGCTATGCTTTTGAGGGTATCAATATCATCAGGTGAGTACGCTACTACTGGACAACTGTATTTTAGGGCAAGCTCCGCTACTTCTTTCCAGTTATCCTTGGTAGCACCATGA
>JAHLLU010000114.1 GCA_020444005.1 archaeon | reverse complement strand
CCCCAAACCTAGAAGGAATAGGCGGCAGAATAAGAGCACGCCCAGAAGACTTCCGAGTCGAGGAAATCGCCCAATACCAGCCAACAGGAAAAGGCAGCCACCTATACGTCAACATCACAAAAAAGAACAAGACTACCCGACAAGTACAGAAAAAAATAGCAGAAATATTCAACCTAAGACCTCAAAACATAGGCACAGCTGGGCTCAAGGATAAAAACGCGATAACAACCCAGACCTTCAGCATACTCTTTGAGAAAAACGATGTATCCGCAGAGGACGCGGTGAAGCGCATAGAGGGCAAGATGGATGTAGAGGTGAACTGGGCTAAGTTTCATACCAACAAATTCAGGGCAGGGCACCTACTTGGAAACCGGTTCACGATAACCATCTCGGATATCAGGATACCGCGGAGAAAAGCATTTGAAAGAGCCACGTTAATCGCCGAACAGATACACCTGCATGGAATGCCCAACTATTATGGTGACCAGAGGCTAGGACACAGAGGCAAGAATGTACTTGAGGGCTGGGAAATCCTCAACGGCGAGAAACGATTCAAAGACAGGTGGCTGAGCAAACTACTGGTTGCCAGTTACCAGAGCTACCTATGCAACAGATACATCGCCGAGAGAGTAAGACGAGGATTATTCGATAAACTGCTTCTGGGAGATATCGCAAAGAAACATGAAACGGGAGGCATATTCTGGGTAAACGACCTCAAAGTAGACCAGCCACGGTTTGAATCCAAGGAGATCAGCTTCACAGCACCCATATTCGGGTACAAGATGTCACACCCACTAGATGAATCAGCAAAACTTGAAACCGAAATCTTTGAAGAATCAGGGATGTCAATGAAGACATTTAAACGAATGAAAATTACTGGCACAAGACGTTTCGGTAGACTTGCGCCGGAAATCGAGATAACCGAGAATCAACGAGGAATCCAACTAGATTTCATGCTCCATAAAGGCGCCTTCGCAACGACACTTCTACGAGAGTTCATGAAAAACGGGTAAATCTGCATCCAAAATTCCGTCGCATGTAACAATGATATTGAATTTATTGCACTGGACTACGAGATAATGTGAATAGGATTTTTTACAGTTTAATTATGAGGAACTAGTATGACCGGTAGAGGGTCGGACTCTATTTCCTGAGAATCATTTAGAGTATGGACATTAATCTTGTTCATCTTGCCGTGTTTCCATTCCTCATAGGTAATACCTTGTTCTTCAAACCCCATATACTCATCATCTTCTTCATTCCATAGAAGCTTTCGATACAAAATAGCACCTAGATTTTTTTTGAACAGGGCAAACATCGTTACCAAAAAAAAATCTATGCATCAACGTATAACCAATTGTATGTATAAAATAGAAACTACATTTTTAGGAATAGTTAATGTAACAAGCATATTCATCGATTATTTACAAGCTATTTACTAGCTACTTGAACCAACTTTTTTTATATACCGTCATATGACTGCGACAACCTTATACGAGCATAATTTTGCTCGATATTATGAGACCCAGCATCTCCCACGAGACACAATACAGGGAACTATTAAAGAGCAGAGGATTATCAACCGAAGCTATTGAGAAAGCAGTAATCCGCTGTGTTGAGTACATTAAGTTTCTTGAATCCAACAACGTCTCACTTGAGGAGTCCAGCGTTGAGGATGTGAAAAAATTTGTCAAGAACCTGATGGATTCGGGTCAAAACACCCTCGACAGGATCGACGCAGTCTGCATGTACACCAACACGCTAGGCTACCTAGACCAGTATCTATACCTTGCCCAGATGGTAGGAGGCTCTCCTCTATACCAATCATATTTAGAGAGAACCAGAGAAATCGCAGGAAAGGAAGCAACTGACAAAGTATTCGGTTCAATGACTCTGCCCCCAGTAGGTAGCACTGCTGGAGAGTTCCCCGAATACACACGTGAGATGATGAATCGAATGACCACTGAGCTATGCAAAGAGGACCGCGTCAAGATACTAGCAGGCAACCACCATAACAGATCACCCCAGTCATTCGAAGAAAAACGCAGACTCTACGAGGAATCCAAGACCCTAGATGAGTTCCTCAAACGAGACCATGAAAGAGTCGTAGAGCTACTTGAGCAACACATGAAGGAAGGACGCCTCTGGTACAGGAAAATGGTGACCCAAGAGTTTCTAGATTACATCAAATCAGACCAAGAACGCCTCTCAGCACGCAGAATAGGCAACAAACTATACATCAAACAAATACCCTACGAGTTCGAAGAATACCAATCCGAAACAGACCCAGAGAAGAAGCGTTATCATTTTTGTCACTGCCACCTAGCACGACGAAGTATACTAGAAGGCGACCCTGTGCCAAGTGAGTTCTGTCACTGCAGCGGAGGATACCTAAAACAGCCTTATGACTATATTTTCGGTGAGGAGCTTGAAGTAGAGGTTCTTCAATCAGCTATGGCTGGTGACATGGAGTGCAGGTTCGCTGTAAAGCTGCCTGAAAACTGGCGGGGAAAATAGCTAGAGTATCTTCTGTACTCTACCAACCTTACCATCAGTGAGTCTTACCTTGATGCCGTGAGGATGAGATTTACTGTTGGTGAGTATATCCTTTACTACGCCATCTGTGAGCTGTCCTGTGCGTTGATGCTTCTTCAGTACAATGCTTACTTTGATACCGGGCTTGATATTGCTACGCTGCTTACCAGACTGGCTCATGATAAACCACTGAAACAAGCCCCAGTATATAGGATGTTCGTAAAAAAAGTTAGGAGTTGAGCTTCTTCACCAGATTACAGACACGCTCAGCCAGCTTATCACAGTGCTCAAGCGCCTTATCATCTGGTGCACCAACCGCCGCAGGACCATAATGGTTCCCATGAGGATTACCCTGCACAATCATGCCATGAACAAGCATAGCCTCAGTCAACGCAAGAATTGTGGTCTCTGAACCAGTATGAGTTCCTCCTGCGCTACAGAAGGCCCCACCCACCAGATTCGTCAATTTTCCATGATATTTGACTGACTCATCTATGAATGTCTTGATCTTGCCAGTAGGCAATCCATAGTAGACTGGTGATCCAAGTATGAGTGCCTCGACGTTGGGTAGCTCATCTACTGATGCTTCATCAACCTTCTTGAGAACCGCCTCCAAGCCATTCTCCTTAACAGCCTTGGCTACACGGTTTGCCATCATCTCGGTGTTACCGGTTCTGCTATCATAGACGATTAATACCTTCACACTAATCACTTCATCAGCTTATTATCTGCGTCCTCAACAGCATAAGCCCCGGTTACCTCAGCATAGTATAGCTTATGCATGTCCTTGGAACCATAGACATTAGATGTTACACTTTCAGGTAGTGCATCATATGCCAAGTCATCCTTGTAGAGCACCTTGCACTCGAAATGTACTGGGCACTCCTTGATGTATGGAGCATCAACAGTCTCGCTCTTCACAGCGGTGAACTTGAACTTTTTGAACTTGTCCATGTCACGTCCAGACTTGGTTCCACAGACACTCAAAGCCTCCTCCATTCCTTTTGCTGGGAGGCATACTGTAAAGCTGTCGGACTCTTCCATCAGCTTGTAGGTGTACCTGCTGTGTCGTACAGCCACAACGAAGACGGGTTTACTCCACATGGTGCCTAGGAAGCCCCATCCAATGGTCATTGTGTTGGGTTTTCCTTCTTTGCCTTCTGCTACGAGGAATAATCCATCTTTTCGCATGAGCTTGTTTGTTTCTACAACGTACTTGAAGTTTTCAACTTGTTTTCTCAACGAGTATCAATAGGAAACGGAAACCAACTAGTATAAAGCTTCCAGTAGAAGTGTCAGAAAATATAGACAACTTGGGTTACAATATTATCATTTCTGTTATTTTTCACTGATAAACCCGATGCAAAGCCAAGAAGAAGAGGTAAAACTCACCACACTACAGCGCATAAGACTAGAAATACTAGGCATAACCCCCACCGAGAAACGCAGACACCCCGGCTGGAGAGGCGAACTACAGTTCTACGCCTTCAAATGCCCTATACACGGCATAGTAGAAGACTATCCACACGGCTACAGACAAGTACTCAGATGCCGAAAATGCCAAAATGAACAGAATGTAGAATTTTGATCCATATCAACGAGCAAAAACAGTCTTATACTCCCTTTACTCTGAACCTCCCAGAATAAGGCTAGCGAGTGATACGATGTCTTTCACAGAAAAAATAGATGTACTTGACCTATTAATCAACATACTCAGAGAACATGAGGAAAAACTCGACACATTGGTAGAAAGATTAGAAATAGTAAGCCAAACGATACAGAAAGACCCCACACTCAAACGAAGCTTACTAGAATACGATCTTAGCGACCAACCACAGGACATGGAACCTGGAGTACAGAACATACTTGTCGTTGATGACGACCAGAACCTAGTTAGCACATTCAAACTTATACTCCAAAGCGTCGGATTCTACGTAGACACAGCAACCACAGGGCTGCAAGCACTCTACAAGATCAACAGAACCAACTTTGACTTGGTAATCCTTGACATGAACCTACCGGACATGCTGGGAGATGAGGTAGCTGAGAAGATCAAACAAAGCAATGATGAGACCAATATCATCATGATTACAGGATATCAGAGCTTCAAAGACGGCTTGGAAAAAGGCGGCTTAGACATTAAAGAAGTATTGATGAAGCCTATTCCACCAGAGGACTTGGTTAACATTACCAAGAAGACTCTGAAGAAGGAAAACTAGATAATATACCCGCCTTCAATACGCTCGAAATCTTTTACCATCTCAAGGTTTAGCTCGGGCTCAATTTCTTCAAAATCCTCATGACTCATCTGAGCCCATGGACCAGTTAAACTAGCCTCAACTACAGGATGTGTCTTACCGAAGTTCTCTTGACAAATCTTGTAAGTGAGTCTCCGCACTTGTCGCTCATCTGTATACCCGAAAGTATGTAGATACTCGTGGACAAGTATAGCAAAGACATTAGATTTCTGCTTCAAGCTCGCAACAGAGCCCAGCAGTCTACGGTTAATAACAATGTCATTTGTGCCCATAGGGTGAAAAGCTCCAACCTTGATAGGCAGATTCCCCAAGTACAGCATCAAACCTACTCTGTGGAGTCCAAGAGAACGATTAACAGCCCGTTTCACTAACTGGAATATGTCGCCATATGTTTTGGCTTTCTCTAGGTCTGATGGTAGAGTCAGGCAGGCGCCTCCTATACTGATTCTACTGTCTTGACTTCTGGGATCTTTTTCTTAAGATAGTTCTCGACGCCCCATTTTAGTGTCATCTGGCTCATCGGGCAGCCTGCACAGGCTCCTGTAAGTTTTACCTTGACGACACCGTCATCTGTTACGTCTACTAGCTCTACGTCGCCGCCATCAACCTGCAGATGAGGTCTGACGTCTTCAAGCGCCGCTCTTACTTCTTCTTTCAAAAGTATTCACTCCCTAACTGGGGTTTTCTGCGGTATTTAAGGGTTCACGGAAACCTTTTTTATAGATAAACACAAGGTCGCGTGTCTGTATCAATTTTCCATTGGAAACGGTTAATAAGCAGATCATGTGTTTAAGGTGCGTCAAGGTGTCAGTTGTGACTGGTGACTATAAAACAAATTAGAGTTTACTCACCCGGCAGTATTGCTAACCTTGGACCTGGATTCGACGTTTTCGGCATCGCCATTGAAGGAGTAGGCGATATAGTTTTACTCAGAGAGCAATCTGAGCCAGGTGTCAAGATCAGCGTACAGGGAGTCGGGGCAGAAAATATTCCAACAATACCAAGTAAAAACAGCTCAGGGGCAATCCTTGAGCATATTATTGAAAAACATGGACTCAAACATGGCTTCGAGGTTGAGATACGTAAGGGTGTCCCACCTGGTAAGGGTATGGGAAGCTCTGGGGCAACAGCAAGCGCTACCGCGATAGCGGTTAATGAGTTACTGGGGCTAGGCCTTACTAAGGAGCAGACAATTGAACTTGCTGCAATAGGTGAAGGCGCTGTGGCTGGTACTCCTCATGCTGATAACGTTGGGGCTAGTATTCTAGGGGGTTTTGTGATGATTGGTGAGAACTGGGATTTTATCCAGATGGATGCTCCTCGGTTTGGCATCGTCGTTGCTGTGCCTGATATCTATATTGAGAACAAGACCCGAGTAGCGCGTGAGTTATTACCCGAGAAGGTGGCTTTGAAGGACGCAATCAGAAACATCAATCATGCTTCAAGGATGGCAGTAGCCATAGCTCAAAAAGATGCGGTTATGTTCGGACGCAACATTAATGATCGCGTTATAGAGCCATATCGAGCTACCATGATACCCTGTTTCTGGGACGTCAAACAGGCAGCGCTTGATGCAGGAGCATATGGTTCCAGCATCAGCGGTGGTGGTCCAAGCGTCTTCGCAGTAGGTGAAAACATCTACGAGATTGGGGACGCCATGAAGAAAGCATTCAAAGATATAGACGTGCAGCTGTATTACACGCAGCCTAGTAACCGTGGAGCGAGAGTAATCTAATGTCGATATTCAAGTGTATCAGATGTGGACTGGAGAAGCCAGTAGACGACGAATACGTCTGTCCGTGCGGCGGTTTATTTGAGGTACAGCACAGCTTCGGTGATATATCGCTCGACTATTTTGATGGTAAGTTACGTGAAATAGGGTCTAGCTGGAATAGTGGTGTTTGGAGGTATAAGGAACTCATTCACCCAGAAATTGAACAGAAATACATTGTTAGCAGACCAGAGGGTAACACAAACATCTACAAAAGGCAAAAAGTCGCCGAATATGCTGGAGTAGACAGGCTCTACTTGAAGCATGAAGGCGAGAACCCGTCAGGCAGCTTCAAAGA
>JAHLLU010000113.1 GCA_020444005.1 archaeon | reverse complement strand
ATACAAGCACCGGGACCAATCACAGCCCTAATGGCATGCTACGTGATCAACGGCATAGTATTAGCCCTCATCACACTCAAGTGGAAGATAAGCATCCACGCATCAGGGGTAACAAGCCCCATCACAGCCCTAGTGTACCTGTTGGGCACAAGACTTCTACCGTTATTCATACTAGTATTACCAGTAATCTGGGCACGACTTGAGCTTAAGGCTCACAGTAAGATGCAGTTAACCGCTGGAGCACTCCTGAGCACAGCACTGACATGGCTGCAGATGGCTTGGTACGTGCAACACATATTCATATAAAAAAGGAAAAAAAATTATTCCTTGACCTTCTTGGCGATCATAACGCCGAAATCATAAGCCTTCTGCCACTCTTCCTCAGTTGGCTTATACGCGAAATCAAGATCGGCCTCAATCAACTCGATGCCAGCTAGCTTCATCTGCTCCTCGATAAAACGAGTAGCACCACCAGCCCAGCCATAGCTGCCGAACCCAGCGCCGAACTTGTTCATGGGTTTCAAACCCCGCATGTAGGCTAGGAACTCTGCTACTGATGGGTATACGTGGTTGTTTAGCGTGGGGCTGCCGACAAATACTGCTTTGGCTTCTAGAATATCGGTTATTACATCGCTTCGGTGGTTGCCGGTGAGACGATAGACCCTGCATTTTACGTCTTCTGAGGTGATTCCCTCAGCCATTGCGTAGGCTATGTCTTTTGTGCTGTTCCACATGGTATCATAGGTGATGACAACCTTGGGTACTGTATAGCCTTCAATCCATTGACCATACTTGGTGAGAATATCACCCAGATCCTTCCGCCAGATCACGCCGTGACTCGGTGCAATAACCTCGATGGGTACACCGTCAAGAGCCTTGACTGCTCGTCCAACAGCGCTTCTTAGAGGCATCAATATGTTGGCATAGTATGCTTCCGCCTCGTGCCATAGTAGGCTCTGCTCGATCTCATCGTTGAACCTAGCAGTGCTGGCGATATGCTGACCAAAGGCATCGTTACTCAAGAGCAGCTTGTCCTCTGGAATATAGCTGACCATGCTATCAGGCCAGTGAGCCATTGGAACAGCAACGAAACTAAGGGTCTTGCCGCCGAGTTTTACTTCGGGCATCTCTTTTGTTGTGGTTATGGGCATCTCGCCATAGTATTTTTCTAGTATTTTTTGGCCGCGTTCTGTTGCGATTATCTCGGCTTGTGGTGCTTCTTCTTTGTAGAATTTTGCCAGTGATCCGCTGTGGTCTGGCTCAGCATGGTTGCTGATGATGTAGTCTATCTTTTTTGGGTCTACAAGTTGTTTGATGTGTCTGACCCATGTCTCGTAGAATTGTGCTTTAACGGTGTCTACGAGGGCGATTTTATCTGATTTTATCAGATAGGAGTTGTAGGTTGTACCACGGTGTGTGATATATCCGTGGAAGTTCTTTATGTCCCAGTCTACTGCCCCTACCCAGTAGATGTCTTTCAGTACTTGTACCATAATATCACTTACATCCTCGATCCTTGAACCACGGAATAAAAGGCTGATGATTAGTCTGATAACTTGAAAAAAGACATAATTGAAGATATTCAAAATGAAATATGTTATCTATTATCTAAACTTGAGGAATTAATCAAATCCACACCAATCCATAAACAGCCACCACAACTTGTGAAAGTCCTCTTCTATTTCAATTTCCTGAAAATCGTCAAGATGTGTGATATGGTAGTTCATGGTGGTTTGTTGGATGGATGGCGGATAAAGGAGGCGCATGATCTTGGGGTTGAGAGCGGTGAAGGTGTGGATAACATCATTGATTATTATTTCTAGTTTTTTGTTGTGTACCAGTCGAAGTTTCTAAACTTATTAGGGTCTCCGAATGGAGGTCGTGTTATGAATTTTAGTCGTAATCTGTCAATTCCTTTAGTCTGGATCTCTTCAACTAGATTCCACACTGGACAGTTGTCCTTAGATATCTCATCAAACTTAACAAATCGGACTGGCACGTAATCATACAGGTCGTTTGACCCAGACTTCAATTCACCTCCGGTTTCCTCAACATGGAAAACAAGCTGTACGGCTGAGGTTGAGCCGTCTAGCACTACTGCCTCGTCAACGAATAACAATTCCTTTATCTCTACATGGTATCCTGTTTCTTCTTTCATCTCTCGGATAAGTGCCTGATGGATGTTTTCCCCTTCCTCGATACCTCCACCGGGGAAAATCCAGAACTTTTTACCATCATCACTCCTGTGACTGGCCATGAGAATCTTATCATCTTTGATTACTGCCCCGCTTACTCTGAAGAAGACGTTAACCCTGACCATATAGAATATACACACAAGTATCAGCAAAAAAGAGTGTGATGATATCACACTTGGCGGTAGAGTTCGGACCCAACCAACAGTATAGGCTGATGATATTAAACCATAAAAGGAAGCAACCGGCATCAGTTGTGAAAAGCCTTGAAGGTATCCGGCAGATTAGCGATAATAGTCATAGTGGCGGTAGCTGCATTAGCCGTAGCTGCTGGTTTCTATACAGTTGAATTATGGAGAAACGATGTTGATTATGGTGACATCTCCATTGATACCGCCAGTGAGTTGATGGAGGATAACCCAGATATGGTAATACTTGATGTCAGAACAGCATCAGAATACAGCGAAGGACACATCGAAAATGCTGTAAACATACCCGTAAACGAACTGGAGACCCGTCTAGATGAGCTCAGCAAAGAAGACGATATACTCGTCTACTGCAGAACCGGAAATAGAAGCAGCACAGCAATCCAGATCATGGAGGATGCCGGTTTCACCCAGCTTTATCATATGCATGAGGGCATCAGCGCTTGGACCGAGCAAGGATACCCAATCGTCCAGTAGGGTTCTTATCTTATGATTCAGTCTAGGATGGGATATGGAACTTCCCTACATGGACACTGTATACGTGGCTTTTGGTTTATTTCTCCTCGTCACCGCCTACAACTACATTAAGCCCAGCGTAAAGAGGAATTATACAGGTTTCAAGACAGGGGAAGCACTGGATTTTATCAAATCAAACAAAGACATAACCATAATTGACGTCAGAGACAGGAAAGAATACCATAAAAACCACATCAAAGGAGCCAGAAACATCCCCCTAGACCAGTTAGATAAACGAAAAGGAACATTGACAAGAAAAAAACCCATAATAGTTTATTGTCAGAATGGGGGAAAGAGCGCACGAGCCATACGGATGCTTGAGCTAGACGGATTCACGCAGCTTTATCACATGGATGAAGGGCTCAGAGGATGGACCAGAAAGGGGCATCCCACAACCGGGGGCAGGTAAAACGCTTAATTCATATCAAGGTATGATATGGGGATACTGATGAAGATAGCCGCCTCGACGCTACACCTCCTCAATGAGCCCCTGGAAAACATAATGAACAAGCTCATCGAACTTCCCGTACACCGCATCGAGGTAGCTGACAGCGGTCAACATGCATTAAACCCCCGTAGAGTCGAAAGACTCCAAGAAATAGCGTCAAGCTATAACCTCGAATACAGCATCCACGCCCCCTATGCCGACACAAACCTAGCCGCCGATGACGACCTTATACGAGAGTGGATTCTAAAACGCATCAGAGCTAGCATCAGGTTTGCCTCAGAGCTTGACGCGGAGTGTCTTGTGCTACATCCGGGGTGGACAACGGCTACAGAGAGTTTCATGAGGGGAAACTCATGGGAGTTGAACCTTAGAAGCCTTCACTGGTTGATGAGATACGCGGGAGAATATGGTGTAAACTGTCTGATAGAGAATGTTCCAAACCCAACCCCCTATCTGCTGGTAACGGTAGATGATTTCCAGTTATTCGAAGAAGAGATGGACCCCCCTATGAACTATGTGTTTGACGTAGCTCACGCTCATCTTCAAGACGAGGAATTCCTGTTCATAGAGGAGTTCGGGCACAAGATCGAGCACGTCCATGTTAGTGATAACTTCGGAGACCAAGACGAGCACTTACCATTGGGGGAAGGAAACATAAAATGGAGCAAAGTGATTGATGCCTTGGATGACGCCGGTTTTGATGGCTGGCTGGTCATCGAGTCCTACAGCAATATGGATGAAAACATCGCGTATCTTCAGGACCTACTCTAGTTCTAGGCTTAATTCAAGGAAATCCTCAGCAACAACCACGTTTTCAAACACACCCTTAGCCTCATCCAACACCACAACGGGATCAGGATAACGCGAACTAATGTGGGTCAAAACAAGCTGTTTTACCTCTGCCTCCTTGGCTATCGTTGCGGCTTGAAGAGCAGTTGTATGACCGTCTTCTTCGGCTCGGTCAGCCAACTCATCCAAGAACGTGGACTCATGAATCAATAAATCGGCTCCACGGCTTAACTCTACGAGTTCAGGGTTAGGAGCGGTATCACCGCTGTAGATGATTTTTCTTCCACGCCTAGGAGGACCAGAAACCATGCTTGACTCTATTACCTTGCCATCAACCATAACAGATTCTCCACTGTGCAGACGCCCCCACAACTCACCTTTGGGCACACCTAGCTCCTTTGCTTTTTCAGGATAGAACCTGCCCTTTCTATCAGCCTCTATGAAACAATAACTCCATGCAGTCGCCCGGTGAATCGCGGGCACCGCTATTACCTGATATTTTTCTGAGAAGAAGATAACCCCAGACGCCTTGATCTCGTAGAGGACAACAGGGAAACCGGGACCACCCAGTGAATCAGAGAAGGCTTTCACGTACTGCACCAACCCTATTGGTCCGTATATGTGGAGTGGTTTCTCGCGTCTTAACAGGGACATGCTTTGAAGTAAACCGGGTAACCCAAGCACGTGATCGCCATGCAGATGTGAGATGAATATCTTCATAGGCCTCTGGAACCCTACATGAGCCTTGACCATCTGTCGCTGTGTACCCTCACCGCAGTCAAACATCAACAACTCTCTTCCCAGCCTCACAACAACGCTTGAAGAACCACGCGTGTTAGTAGGCATGCTGCCGCTGGTGCCTAGAAAGGTTACGTGCATCTTATTTCACCGGTGCCCTAGATACCATTCTGCTTCGAGTGCTGCTTTGCAGCCGCTGCCACATGCTGTTGCTAGTTGTCTGTATAGGGTATCATTGAGGTCTCCGGCTACAAATACTCCGGGTTTACTGGTTTTCACTCCGTCTGCGGATATGTATCCTTTGTCTGTTAGTTTTAATTGATCACGGAATAGCTTCGTGTTCGGGAGCCACCCTATAGCGATCAAGACACCATCAGTCTGTAACTCATGGATATCACCAGTCTCCAAGTTACGCACCCTTACTCCGGTTACAAAATCATCGCCAAGTATCTCCTCAACGGTGTGACGCATCATGGTCGTAATCTTCTTGTTGTTCATAACCTCATCAATGAGGTATCGCTGGGCGCTGAACTCCTCGCCTCTATGAACAATTATTACCTCTGAGGCGAATTTCGTGATATCAAGTGCCTCCTGAAGAGCCGATTCACCGCCCCCCACAGCAACCACCCTTAGCTCCTCGTAAAGAGCAGCATCACAAGTAGCACAGACAAAGACGCCACGACCCATCAACCGAGACTCAGATTCAAGACCAAGCAGCCGATTCCTTGAACCAGTAGCTATGATAACCGAACGTGTCTCGAAGACCTCATCCTTGATATAGACCTTGTATGGCTCAGAGGTGAAATCCACCTTTGTGGCTTCTTCCTCTATTATCTTGGCTCCGAATCGTTTGACCTGAGATACCATTCGATCCACTAGCTCTGGGCCAGTTATCCCTTCGGGGAAACCGGGGTAGTTTTCCACTTGATATGTTAGATAGATTTGACCACCAGGAGTCTTTCCAGCGATTAACAAGGTGTCTAGTTTTGCTCTTCCAGCGTATATTGCGGCGGTTAGCCCCGCGGGACCGGCTCCTATGATTATCAAATCGTGCAATGGTTATTCCTCAAGTGGCGTGGATATCAGGCATTTATCAGCGTTATCAATGATTAGCTTTAGCTCCGATGTGAACTCATCTGGGTCTCGTTGACCTATCATCTGTCCAACAGGACGCCCCTCACAATAAACAATGAAGGTTGGAGTACTTCTTACACCATTTCGTATTGCGAATACCCTGTTTTCCTTGCTTTCGAGAAGATTCATTCGTGTAAACTTTACGTCATCGCCGTATTTCTCGGGCTGAGCCTCATAGATTGGCTTCATCTCCTTGCATACCACGCATTTATGATGCCAATACTCAACCACGACTGGACGTTTTTCTCCAATGATCTCATCGTCCCAGTCATCGGCTTGAATATCAATTATACTGGACATGAATCATGAAGAGAGATTATGATTAAAGAAGATTACCGGGTTAGAGCTGTTTGAAGCTCAAATTACTCTCGCTGATAATAAGCTCATACAACTGATTCGGGTATGGCTTCATGTTGAGGCTCTCAAGCTCCTCACCAGTCAAAATCATCGTTAGTTTCCGCTGCTCATAGGTGGTCTCTTGTGTGCCGGGCATTATTCCTTGGAAGCTCTTTGTTACCTGTACTACCATCTGGTTGATCTCATTGGGTACATCTGGGTTGCTCATCATAACCATTGGTGGCTTGCTGCGAACCTCTACGAACTCGATCTGGAAGGCTTCCTTGTTCTCTGGGTCCTTGATTGCGCGCACTGACTGTACTTTGAGCTTTATCTTGCTGCTTATCATTGTTCACCATGCAGAACACAGGGTAGGGGAAATAAGTATCGGTTACAAGGTACGCAGATACTCGGCTACGAGCCCAGCAATGGACACAGTCTCATAAAGAGACTCAACAGTATCAGTTGCCACGATATCATCAGCCCCGGCGTTCCTGAGCTTCTCATTGG
>JAHLLU010000112.1 GCA_020444005.1 archaeon | reverse complement strand
CGCCGAATATGCTGGAGTAGACAGGCTCTACTTGAAGCATGAAGGCGAGAACCCATCAGGCAGCTTCAAAGACCGTGGAATGACCGTCGGAGTATCAGTTGCCCTAAGCAGAGGAGCCACAAAGGTAGCATGCGCATCAACAGGAAACACATCAGCTTCAATGGCAGCATATGCAGCCCAAGCAGGACTGCAAGGTGTTGTATTCATCCCAGAAGGCATGATCGCGTATGGTAAGTTAGCTCAGGCATTGGCTTATGGAGCTAAAGTGGTTCAGGTACGGGGAAACTTTGATGATGCCATGGACATCGTTAAAAATGGCTCCAAGCGTCTCGGGTTCTATATACTGAACAGCATCAATCCTTGGAGGATCGAGGGACAGAAAAGTATCATATTCGAGATGCTGCAGCAGAGACGTTGGAACCCACCAGACTGGATTGCGGTGCCAGCGGGAAATCTTGGAAACACCAGTGCATTCGGTAAGGCACTCAGAGAACTCAAACAACTAGGCTTGATAGACAAGATGCCACGTATCGCATCAATACAAGCAGAGGGAGCAAACCCCTTCTACCTGCTCTGGAACAGCGTTGATAAGAAGCTTGTTTCCATGCACCCTGATACCATTGCTACTGCAATAAAGATCGGTAACCCTGTGAGCTGGGAGAAAGCCCTACGCACAATCAGGGAAACAGATGGAATAGTTGAGCAGGTCTCGGATAACGAAATCATGGACGCAAAAGCCGTGATTGATGCAAGCGGTGTGGGCTGTGAGCCAGCCTCAGCGGCGTCAGTAGCGGGCGTCAAGAAGCTCAGAGAAAAAGAAGTCATTGCAAGTGACGAGTCAGTAGTTTGCATACTTACTGGTAACCTGATGAAAGACTCTGATACCACTGTCAAGTACCACCTAGGAGAACTACAGGGAATTGATGCTAGGCGCAGCAACAAGCCTGTACAGGTAGAGCCAAGCCTCGACAGCATAGAGACATTACTCCAAAAAACAGGAACCCCATCCAGTGTGATGGTGAAAAACCTTGGAGTTTGAGGTCCTCAAGCTCGGTGGAAGCATCCTTAAAGACAGGAAAGCATTCAGCCGAGCAGCTGAGATAGTGGACTCCAAGCTAGAGAGCGATGTATTGCCTGTGTGCGTGGTCAGCGCCATGAAAGGGGTCACGGACAAAGTAATAGATGCGTTGGACAGGTGTCTAGAGGCTGATTTAGAGCCAAGTAGGTTCATCGATGAGCTCTACGAGTATCACCTTGGAGCTTTACCAGAGAGAGTAGAGATTGATGAAGCCTTAGAGCAGGAGTTTGAGAAACTACTTCACGTACTCTCCTATGTGAAAAGCAGCGGCGAGTTAAGCGACTCAGTGTACGCTTACGCGGTGAGCCGAGGCGAAAACCTATCATCAAGGGTACTTAGCATGCACCTCGCAGAAAGAGGCATAGAAAATAGATGCTTTTACGGCGAGGATTTGATGGCGACTGATGAGAATAATCTTGAGGGAGCCGTCGAGTACGAGAAGACTGGTGAACAGATCAACAATGTACTCAAGCCAGCTATGCTTGATGGCTTGGTGCCTATTGTAGCTGGTTTTGCTGGTCGTAGCATCAATGGTAGCATCACTATCCTAGGAAGGGGAGGCACGGATGATACGGCAGTAAACATCGCGTATGGGCTTGGTGCTAGACGGGCTGTCAAGTATGTGATGGAGGAGGGTATCATGAGTGTTGACCCCAAGTTCATCAAGATACTCAAGGATGAATACCCAGAGACCTATGCTCAGTTCTTTGACCTACCTGAGCCCCAGATAATCCCGTACCTTAGTTACGTTGAAGCCACCGAGTTACTCAGAGAGGAGCGTACAAAGGTGGTTCACTACAAGGTATTGGACCCATTGATGAAGGGGAGAATCGAGCTACAGATCAAGAATTTTTATAACGATGAATCGGAGGGAACCATAATCGGAGCCGTAGAGGAAACCATCTACAGCAGCCATAATCCGCACCCCAAAGCCATCAGCTATCAGCGAGGATTAACGGGGGTCAGGTTCCTACCTAGTCAAAGTATTACACCAACAGAGGTCTACGGTAAGGTCTTCAGTAAGCTTGCTGAGGAAGCCGTAGATGTACGGTATGTATCCACCAGTGGATACCAGTTATCATTCCTGATGCCTCCGGGGGATCAGGAGAAAGCCCTCAAGGCGCTAAAAGAACTAGATATCGCCTATGAGGTTATCCCGTTGAAGGGAAGGAAGGGCACCTTCAGCGTTGTAGGGAGCGAGATGAGGGGAATGAAGGGATTCTTCAGCCGCCTCACCGGAGTGTTGGCGCGTCACAGCGTCAACATAGAGCAAGCCACCCAGCCCAACAGCGAGAACATCATCAGGTTCAGCATAGACGACGATGATCTGCCCATGGCGGTAGCCGCAGTATATAACGAGTTTTTCAGAGGAAACGGACAATGAGCAAGAAAAGAGCAGTAATAATAGGAGCAACCGGCGCAGCCGGACAAAACATAGTGGAATTCACAGCAAAACACCCATGGTTCGAGATAGGATGCCTATCAGCATCAGAACGAAGCCACATGAAAACATACAAAGAAGCAACAAAGGCGGCACATTTCTTTAGAGAAACACCACCTGATGAAATAATGGAGATGAAGGTAGTAGGCGCAGATCACGTAGACCCAAGGGACTATGATGTTGCATTCAGCGCATTACCATCTGAGGTAGCCAAGGTACAGGAAGCCAAGTTCGCGGAACATATTCCGGTTATAAGCACAGCGTCAGCGTATCGATATGAGCCGGATACACCAGTACTATTACCTGATGTGAACCCGAGCCACACCGAGATGATCCCATTACAGAGAGAGAAAAGAGGCTGGAACGGATACGTTATACCGGGACCAAACTGCACCACGGTAGGCTTGGTTACTACATTGAAGCCCTTGATGGACGCCTACGGAGTAAATAACCTCAGCATGGTGAGTATGCAGAGTCTAAGCGGAGCAGGTGAAAAAGGACTCAGAGCCGACTCAGCGTATAGATTGAACGCGGTGAAGAATGTTATTCCGTTGATCGAGGGAGAAGAGGGAAAGGTGGTTAAAGAGACCAACAAGATTCTCGGCACCATGGTTAATGGTAAACTGATTGACGCTGAGATCAATGTCCACGCCACCTGTACAAGGGTCGATGTGGAGATCGGTCATACAGAGGCAGTGCATCTTGGACTAGCCAAACAGGCATCAATCGATGATGTCCGCGATAAACTCAACGGATACAGGTCAGAGGCGCAGGAACTCAAACTACCATCAGCTGCTGAGCAGCCTATAATCGTCTTAGAAGATGATATGCCCCAGCCAAAGAGGCATAGCGAGTACCCACAGATGGTTACTCTAGTGGGTAGACTCAGGGAGAACAAGCTCTGGGAGAATGGTGTAAGCTATGTTTTGACTAGTGATAATCTTGAGAAAGGCGCTGGTGGGGGAGCTGTTCTCTCGGCGGAGTATCTCATGGTTAAGGGCCTACTCTAATCCTTTCCTTTTGATCTTTTTTGATTAATGATTGCTTATCTCATTCTTTTACTGTTTTTCAATTAGTTTTGATCTGGCTTTATGACATGGACTGTTAATACGCGGTTTTTTAAACCGACAGAAAACACTACAATGTGATAAAGATTGAAAGAGTTTAGCCTAGTAGCCACAGGAGACTCACTCATCACCCTCAAACAAAGCGTCCACTCGGAGCCCCAATACATGAGACTACTCACCCTCATTAGGGGCGTAGACTGCGCATTTACAAACCTAGAGATGAACCTCCACGACTACGGACCAACCTGTTACCCCGCAGCTGAATGCGGTGGAACCTACACGCGGGCTGAGCCCAGCATACTAGAGGATTTACTCTGGATGGGGTTCGATATATTCAGCACAGCCAACAACCACAGCCTCGACTATATGTACGGTGGATTATTCAGCACAATTGAGCATCTGAAAAAACTTAACGTAACATACGCGGGCACAGGCAAGAACCTAGCCGAGGCAAGAGCCCCCAGCTATCACGCCACAAGCAACGGAAGAGTAGCCTTGATCAGCGCATGCAGCTCCTTCGCAAACTTTGGTAGAGCAGGACACCAGCGACGAGACATGAAAGGAAGACCCGGACTGAACCCATTAAGGTATCTATCATGGTTTGAGGCGAAGCCTGAGACAATAGAGAAGCTCAAACAAGTCGAGAAAGAGTTGAACCTACCAGAGGTAGTTCAGGAAGAGGACGCCTACTACTTTAACAGAACCAAGTTCAGGGAGGGAGATAACCCCGGTATGAGAACACAAGCTCACCCCGGTGATATGAAGGAAAACCTCGAGTCCATCAGGGACGCCGCGAAGCAGGCGGATTGGGTTTTATTCACACTTCACGCTCATGAGGGGTTATTGATTGATAGTGAGCAGCCTGCGGAGTTTATCGAGGAGTTCGCTCGTTCTGCTATTGATGAGGGGGCTCATTGTTTCATTGGGCATGGTCATCACGCCATGAGGGGTATAGAGATAAGGGATGGAAAGCCCATCTTCTATAGTCTTGGGAACTTTATTTTCCAGAACGAGACCCCCTACAAGATGCCAGCTGATTTCTATGAGCGATACAAGCTGGACCCCTATAGTGGGGTGGTTTCTGATGCTTTTGATGCTCGTCAACAGGCGAAGCCTACGCCGGGTTATCCTGAGCACAAGTGGTTTACGGATGATGAGAAGTACTGGATCAGTGTGATGCCAAGGATGGAGTTCAAGGATGATGAGTTGGCATCTTTGGAGCTTTATCCTGTTGAGCTAGGGATGAAGAAGCCGCGTAGCCAGCGTGGTCGACCAATGCTTGCTGACCCTGATTATGGGAAGAAGATACTTAGCATCATCAAGAAGCTATCGAAGCCCTACGGGACAGAGATAAAGATAAAGGACAACGTGGGCATCGTCCAGCTATAAGGCATCTATGATCTCGTCAAGGGTCATGACCTTGGCGAATCCTTTTCTCATAACCATCAACTCATATTCTAACAGTTCAGGGCAATCTGCGCCGCATAAGTCGCTGCCATAGATGACCTTGAAGCTGCGTTCATAGGCTTGTCGCGCGGTCATACTGCAGCAATATGATGCTATTACCCCGGTTATGATGACTGTGTCTTTGCCCATGTTTTTAAGTATGGTCTCAAGGGGTGTATCATAGAAGCCGCCATAGCTGCATTTTCTGATTACAACCTCATCGGGCTTGGGTGCTATTTCATGCCAGACCTCTGAGTTCTTGTAAAAGTGGCTCGTATCGATGTTTACTTCTGTGTATCTTCCGGGCATGTGTTTTCCTGTGACAGGTCTGTCATGGTATTGGTGGGTGTCGCTGTAGATGGTGTAGATGACGGGGATGTTGTTTTGTCTGCAGTGTTCTATGAGTTGTTTAATTTTTGGCACTTTGTGTGTGGCGTCTGGTACCCAGTCTGGTGTCCAGTGGGGTTTGACGAACTCGTTTTGCATGTCTATAACTAGTAATGCGCATTTCGTTGGGTTTATGGTGTAGTCTGGTTCTCCATTTTTGTATGCGTTTTTTGCTAGTTGGAGGACTTGTTGATTTGTGAATTTTCCCTCCTCGTATTTGTTGAACATTGTTCAATAATTTGTTGTGGTCGATATAAAGTTTATGAACAACGTTCAACAACCAATAGCCATGAGTTACCAACGCGACAAAGAACAGAAAAAAACAGACATACAACAGGCCTTCACAGAACTCATCAATTCAAACGGCTACGACAAGACCACAATACGACAAATAACAAAAAAAGCAGACATCAGCATCGGAATCATATACCATTATTATCCACAGGGAAAAACATCAATAGCGGCAGCCATCTACGAGAAAAACCTCAGAGAAACAATGCCCCAATACGGGTTTGATACAGATAACATAGAGGAGATGCTAAGAAACCACCTAAAGAGCCACATAGAGAACAGCGAGCTGTACAAGGCGTTTGATCAAGCTATTCTTGCCGATCACGAGGTTTTCGAGTCCATAAAGAAGGAAAGAAGACAGATAATGATTGAATACTTGGAGGAGAATGATTCTTCCATTGAACTTGTTGACAGGTGGCTCACCACGTACAATGTTATTGATGCGGTGATTCACAAGCATCTCTACATCAATCCAGTGTGCGAAACAGACACTGAACTCATAAACCTACTACACATAATCTATACGGCTATCATTTCATAGGTTCTAGCTACATACACCGTGTCTGTAACCCCGCCTACACCATACACCTTCTTAACTACCGTACCGGTGTATCGTGTGGGAATGGTGTTCACCAGTCCAACCGGTGATTCAGCCCACCATCCCCCATCCTCTGGGATGTCTTTTATCGGATAACCACAATATTTCTTGTGTGAACTAATTTGGTAATATATGCTGATATGTGTTTAATCAACGGGAAAATCATCACGGTTGACCCGGATGACCGAGTAGTTGAAGCCATCGCTATTTATCGAAACAAGATCGAGGCACTGGGCACAACAGAGGAGATAAAGAAACTTGCTGGACCAGAAACCAAGATCATAGACCTAAAAGGTAAGACAGTGATGCCCGGTATCATCGACAGTCACACTCACCCAAGCATGATAGCCGCAAGAAAACTAGAGGTAAACTGTAGGGCACCACCCATCAAGAACATACCCGAGATACTAGCCCTCATCAAGGCAAAAGCCGAGGAGCTTGGACCCGGAGCATGGGTACAAGGGGCCAACTTCAATGATAGTAAACTCGAAGAAAACAGGCACATCACACGCTGGGAGCTTGACGAGGCTGCTCCAGATAACCCTGTCTTCATCATTTCAGATACTGGGCACCAAGC
>JAHLLU010000111.1 GCA_020444005.1 archaeon | reverse complement strand
ACCAAGTGCAGTAATGAATTGCTGACTAACGCCCATAAAGTAGCCCTGCCACTCTGTGAGTATCAATCCTTGGTCAACAGCTTCTTTGATGGTGAGTACCTTGGGCTCCTTGACTTCTTGCGCTTCCATCTCCTCTGTGAAGAGCCTGATTACTGAGTCCTTGACCTCATCATACCATGGACAAGCTGGGTCCTGCGGGTCGAAGAATAGCTCAAGCTCCATGATAGTAAACTCACGCAGCCGTAGCATTCCACGGCGTGGACTTATCTCGTTACGAGCAACCTTACTACTCTGAACCAGTGCAAAGGGTAGTTTCTCCCTGTTGTGAATATAGCCTCGTTTGTAGTTTAGGAACATAGCTTGGGCTGTCTCTGGTCGTAGATAGCCGACTTCTCCGCCTGTTGCACCGATCTCAGTCTTGAACATAGTCAAGAATAGCTCTGGTTCATTGAGTTGTCCGCCACAACGTGGGCATTTGATCTTATTTTCCACCATCAATCTTTTGATGGCTTCTCCACCCATAGCTTCAACATTCTCCAAGCCAGTCTTGTCCTCAATAAGGTGATCTGCCCTGAAGCTGTGTCCACATTGACTGCACTCAGCGCTGTATTCCTTGAAGTTCTCTAAGTGCCCTGATGCCTCAAAGACCCTTTCTGGGTTAATGACAGGCGCCTCAAGTTCAAGAAAACCCTGCCGTCTGACAAAATGTTCCTTCCAGAGATTCTCCACGTTGCGTTTGAGCTTGGTTCCTAGGTCTCCATAGGTTGTGAAACCACTCATACCGCCGTATATCTCGAAGCTGGGCCAGAAGAAGCCCCTTCTTTTTGCGATCTCTGAAATTGTATCGTATTTGGTCTTTGGAGCCATGGTTATCAGAACCATGGATATGAAAAGAAGTTATAAAAAGTTGGGGATTTTACTCGACTACAGGCCGGAACTTGTACCCGTATTGAAGGATACCATCCTTGCCATCTTCCTTTACCTTACGGAAGACAGCCTCCACCCGTAAACCAGCCTCTACAGAATCAGGTGCTATATCAACAACTTGGCTTAGCACCTTACAGCCATCCTCAAGCTCGATCAACGCTACCACATAGGGGACGTATTTCTCGAAATCTATTGGGGCGCTGCTGATGGTGGTCCATGTGACTACCTCGCCTCTTTCCGCTAGCTTGTATGGTTTGAAATCGGTTGATCCACATTTGCAGACTGGTCTAGCTGGGAAGTATTTTGCGCCACATTGGCTACATTCCTCACCCTGCAGTCTGTATCTTGGTACCTCGTTTCTCCAGTATCTTGGGACACTCATTTCTCAGCCCTCCGTAACACGTTGACGGCGCAAATCGATGCCATTCCTCCCATGTTCTCGGCTACACCGATCTTTGCGTCTGGTATCTGATGATCGCCCGCCTTACCTAGAAGCTGCCAAGCGATCTCAGCAAGCTGATAGATGCCTGTAGCGCCCAGAGGGTTACCTCTTGCCTTTAAGCCACCGAAGGTGTTCACTGGAATCTTGCCTTCCTTGTCAACATCATCGGAGTTGACGAGTTTCGCTCCCTTACCGGGCTTGGCTAAGCCTAGTCCCTCTATTCCCAGAACTCCGTTGATGCTAAAGTCGTCCTGAACCTCAGCAAGATCAATATCAGTTGCCTTGATCTTAGCCATCTTGTAGGCTCTATCAGCAGCGGTCTTGATGGCCTTCATCTCTAATGGGTCCTGACGAGCCGCGATACTAGTGTAGTCAGTGCTTACCGCGGTTCCCGCTACCTCGACGCCTTCACCGTCCGCTGGGATGAGTATCAATGATGCTGCACCGTCTCCAATGCCTGAGCACTCCATCATATGTATGGGGTCTGCCTCCATTGGGCTTGACATGGCTCTTTGTAGGCTCATCTTGAATGGGTACTGAGCGTGTTTGCATCCAACTGCGTGCTCATGGCTCTTGACAGCCATCATGCAAACTTCTTCTGGCGTGGCGTAGAGATCCATATAGAGTCTGTGTATCATCGCTGCGATCCCAGCCTTAGTGACACCAGTATAAGCAGTGTACTCTTGTTCTTCAGCCATCGCCAAACCAGTAGTGACGACCTCAGGTAGAATATCAGATAATTTCTCTACACCAGTAACCATAACAGCGTCACTGTATCCGCTAGCGACTGCCTGTACTGCCTCATGGAATGCTACTCCACCGCTTGCGCTACCAGCCTCGATTCTCGTAGCCGATAAACCGGGGGTGCCTAGACTATCAGCCATTACCGCTGCGAGGTTAAGCTGATCTTGCATCAGGGAACCGCCCATGTTACTCACATAGACCTTGTCTACCGCATCAACACCAGCATCTTTCATGGATTTCATTGAAGCCTCAGCGAACAAGCTCTGAATAGGCTTGTCCCAGTACTCAGAGACCCTGATTAGTCCAACGCCTGCTATCTTGACTTTTCTCATTTGATAATCTGCCCCCTGTTCTTGAGATACGTGGCATAATCCACGTACTCCTTACGCTCGATAAACGTCTCCATCTTGGGTCCCTCGCGTTTCTCAAGTATCGCGTCTTGGACTGTGAAGATGAACGCGTCACTACCGCTACCTGAGCCATAGCTAACCGCGAATATCTTGTCCTCAGGCTCAGCCACATCCAATGTAGCTGCAAGTCCGACTGGTGTACTGCCAGCATACGTGTTTCCGATGCGTGGGGAGACCAACCCGGGCTCTATCTGGTCCATACTGAAGCCCATTATTTTTGCTGCGTTGATGGGGAACTTTGCGTTTGGCTGATGGAAGACCGCCCATTTGAAGTCCTCGGGTTTGTACCCTGTCTCTTCTAGTAGTGCGTTTCCTGCGCCCGTGATGTGTTTGAAGTACGCTGGTGCGCCTGTGAACCTGTTACCGTGGCGTGGATACATCTCCTTAGAACGCCTCCAAAAGTCAGGGGTATCAGTCACGAAGCTGTATGAGGCTTCAAGATAAGCAATAGTCTCTGCGCTTCGTTCTCCGAAGATATACGCTGCTCCTCCACAAGCTGCGGTATACTCTAAGGCGTCCTGTGGTCTTCCCTGTGCTGTATCTGCTCCGATTGCCATGGCGTACTTGTGCATGCCACTACCTACCAAGCCTATGCACGTCTGCATGGCCTCAGTACCAGCCTTACACGCGAACTCGTAGTCAGCCGTTGAGACGCTGGGGGTAGCGCCAATTACCTCGGCTACTATGGTTCCGCTTGGCTTGACGGCGTAGGGCTTGGACTCCGTGCCCACGTACACTGCGCCTATCTCGCTTGGATCGATATTTGCTCGTTTTACCGCTTGTTTCGCCGCCTCAACGCTAATAGTGATAGTGTCTTCATCTAAGGCGACAACGCTCTTCTCCTCAACAGGTGCCCCGAATCCTCCCCAGACCCGGTTTATCTCTGAGGCTTTGAGTCGGTACATGGGCACGTATGCGCCGTAGCCTATGATCCCGACTTGTCTTCCAGTCTTCAATGTGATCACGTATGAATTGCTTTGAAAAGACTGCAAGGACGATATTTAAGACGCTCGACATATGGCGAAACATAAGACGTCAAAAGACGATTTTTTTGGCAGGTTTTTGATAAATTATCTAAGACAGATAGACATCTTTGATGGCTCGTAGTGATTTTAAGGTCGCCCTTAGACTATAGGGTGGCTCAAACTCTTTCACATGGTCTCGCCAGTCTTCACCCACCACCTGTATTGACTCCGGGTCAATTGGCCCGAGACCCTTCTCGGCTGATAATGCTATATGGGGTATCTCCGCTGGGTCATATCCCATCAACCGGCTGCATACTGCGTCAACGGAGACTAGGTTTCGTCCAGCTAACACTAGATCCATGCATACGGGGTTGCCTACTACGGGTCCGTTTCCCTCCATGCAGTTGATGCCATCAACGATTATCAGGTCGTTGTGGATTGTTTCAGCTAGGAAGGGGAGTATCTCGTCTAGGTGTTTGTGGAGTTTGCCTTTTTGTTTCCGCTGGAATACACCGTAGAGGTTCTTGATACCGAGGGTTACCAGTGTGTGGGCGCAGGTCTTGATCTTTGGTAGATTGATGAAGTAATCGGCTTCTAGTACAGTCTTTGGTAGTCTGAGACTCGTTCCAGCAATCTGATGTTCTTCGTATCTGTCGTGACTAAGATTGATGAAGTCAACATCCCAGTCATCAAGATACCCAATAAGACCTGAGCGCTCCATACGTGTGGTGGCTGTTCCCGAGATATTATCCGATTCAACGATCACTAGATCGTTCCCATTCTCACGGACAATTTCTACAACTGCTTTGATGAGAGAGAAATCAGTGATAACCATCCCTTCTGGGTTCTTGGCATTACAGATATTGGGCTTAATCACCACATTAGCGTCAGGGTCGAGGTTTAATCCACCTATCAGTTCTATGCTTTTTCGTACTGATTGTTTGATGTTATGTCCGTGAACAAGAGAGACCTGTTCCACCTCAATCACTTCCCATACTGTCCGAGACCAGTTTCATGGTTTCAAGTATATTGATCTCGTCATCAATAGTAATCTTTTGTCTTTCTTCTCCCATTACTAGTTGGTGGAAGTGGTGGTACTGGTTCTTGAAGCTAGGATGCTTGAACTTTATGAGATCAATGTACCAGCCTATACCTTTCTCACTGATAGTCTCCTGATGCCCATTCAATGAAACCTCTAACTTGTACGGGTTCATCATCAAGTCAGAACACAGTCTACCATTCTCACACTCAACAGACACAACGAATCTTGGACGAAGACTAGTCCAGCTCAGATTAGCGTCAACAGACACATTACTTGTACCGAGGCACACCTTCATGTTATCGCAGACATCATAATCCTTGCACCACCAATCAACAGACTCAACCGCGTTGATGTGCCCTACTATAGGTTGAACAGCTGACAAAATATGGGGCAATACATCCTCTACAACGCCGTTCTCTTTGGTTTGCCTGAAATTGGTCTCGCTTCGATAGAGTCGGAGATTATTCTCAAATGCGACCCGTATACCAGTTATCTCGCCCATTGAGCCCTGTGAAAGATACTCTTCCATGAGGTTCAGACTCGGTGTAAACCTATAGTTATGAGCTGGCAACACTACGAGTCCTGTTGATTTCTGGGCATCCTTGATCGTTAAACATCCTTTTGTGGTCTCAGCCAATGGTTTTTCACAGATAACATGCATGCCGTGTTCCAGCGCCATCAAAGAAAGTTCCTCGTGCACCCTTGGAGGAGTATTGATGGCTACAGCGTCAATATCTGGGTCATTGAAAAACTCTTCACCTTTACTGTATGCTTTTTCTGCCCCAGACGCGGTTTGTGCTTCACGCATTCTCGCCTCATCTATGTCTAATACCGCGGTCACAGATACATCTGGGAGTTGTTCGATGGCTCGTAGATGAAACATTGATGTGACGCGACCACATCCGATTACACCGAGGCGAAGCAAGGATTACCACCTGAATCTATAGCAGATATCAGTTAAGAGATTTACAGGTCAAGGAACTTACAGACCAGTTGATCGGCGAGTCCCTTGGGCTGGGCTAGGTTCTTTGGTTTGGGTGGGTTCTGTATGTTGCAGAAGTATTTCCAGTAGAAGTATTTCCCCACTGTTACTTCCATCTTTAGCGTCTTGTGTAGGAATACATCTACGGTTCCCATCCATGCTCTGCCTAGGAAGCTTCCTGCGAAAGCCATTCCGAGGAGGTATGTGGCTATTGCTGCTAATAGTTGAAGACCTGTTTGGATCGTGAACTCCATTTATATCACTAGCGATACACAGGAGTATCGTCAGATAAAAGCTTAACTCAGCCAAGATAATCGCTTAAAACCTCACGATACCCAAACTGGAAACTCACAAACCCACAGAGAACCAACTCAAACCAGTAAGTAGCCAAACGAGTCAACAAACTAATAGCACTAGCCACCTCCAGAGGCACACCAAGAACCACAAAAGCTCCGGCCAGTCCAGCGTCTACGATACCCAGACCGCTGGGGATAATGAAGTTTAGTTGTTGGATAAACTCGATTACTGCATATATCAATACGATTACCCAGAAGTTGATGGGCTCATTCAGTGAACGCGACACCATATACGCTGTAATAGCCCCCGTGCTCCAGTGGAACCCCACCAAGCACAAAGACAACAGGTTCTCAAACGGTTTTTCCCGTAGGGTATTGAGGCTCTCATGTATCTCGTTTACAAACTCCTCAAAGCTACTTAACCCGAAACGACTACTGTAGAGGTATTTCTCAATCTGGGTCTTTAGCCAGGCTGGGCTTCTCTGGTATAGATTCATCAATCTATTGGGGGATAGAATCAGGGCAAACATGGCTGTGTTTGATAACGCGAATATGACGGCGAACCAGATGTACTCGTGTCGTATTGGAATCGCTGACCCGTTGACGAAGTGTACGATTATTGCGCCGAGGCTGATCATGACCCCGAAACTGATGAAATAATACACCTTGCTTACAATAACAGAGGAAACAGCCTTCCCTAGATTACCGCCCTCCTTATCGCGTATCAAATAAGCTCTAACAATCTCAAACCCCGATGGAAAAGGAAGCATCCAAACAGCGAAGAGCCCTGTAAAACTGATCTGAATACTCGTCCAAAGACTGCTCTTGAAGCCGAGGCTCTTGAGAATTATATGCCATGAGGCTGAGAGAAATACCAACCCAAGATAGTTTACGGCAACAGCTGCAGCGAACATCCATGGATTAAATCTCCCGACCTCGGTTAGCACCTTGAATGGGTTCGTATAGACTAGGTAGAAGATGAAGAGGATTACGCCTGTAATCAAGAAGAAAAGACTCCATTGATTCCTCTTCATAAGTATCCCAATTAAAGGGCAGGTAGGTGAATAAAAGGATACAGCGCTTAAAAAAGCCGTAATTTACAC
>JAHLLU010000110.1 GCA_020444005.1 archaeon | reverse complement strand
TCGTCTGTGAATACCCCGTAGACGCTGGGTTCATCATAGAAGTCGTTAGGATACGCTGCCATAGTGAATATCCTAGTTACGCCAAGTTCAACCGCTATGTCTGCGATCTGTTGGGCAAGTCTCAGTGACTCCTCTGGGATAGAAGGCTGTGCATCACCTACACAGATGACGAGGTTCTTTTCCTTTGAATAGTATAGTTTGTGCTTTATTGGCGCAAGCTCAGCTACCCCATTGTTGTAGACAAGAACATTGTGAAAGTATCTAATCTCAGCGAACTTTGTTGCTTTTATCTGGCGTCTTAGATAGTCTGCGCTGATCTTTGCTAGGAACCCCATGCCTGGCCAAGCAGCGATCATGTTGGGGTTGTCTAGCTTTGGTTTTTCATAATATTCAATGTCCATGGGATTCCTGATATGGGAGATTAGTATTTGCATTAAACCTTTCGATTGTTGCTCATTTTTGTCGGGTTTTATTGATTCTTGTTAATGCTTTTTAACTGGTTTTCTCAAGTTTGTGCTCTACGACTAAATAATCTGGTTGTCACAGATATGTGGGACATTCTTAACACATATGCCTCAATACCACTATATAGGGTACTGAAAAAACCCGCCTAGAATGACAATTCCATGCAACAGAATCATATTATAACAAACACAGCCCATTAGTGCCTGTAGTGGAAGACAATCACGATGCTTGCACGTTAGCCCTCGGTTGGTATTACAGCGTGCAAGTAAGTATTCGGGTATGCCTGAATCGCGCCCACACAGCGGCACAGAATATTTCTGTGTAATCGTGTGTGTCTCCGCTACAATATTGTCACCTAAACTAGGGGATACTGCGCATATGGTAAAGATACAAGAATGGACTGATGAAGAGGTAAAACTCCTACGCGATTTATACACATCAAATAAAACATTTGAAGAAATAGTAGAAAGATTTCCAAAACGAACAGAGAACGCTATAAGATTAAAGGCGTCAAGACTGGGTATCAAACGACCCATTTTAGGAAACGTGATCCACGTACAACCCCTGATGTACAAGTCAGGAAAGGGAGATGACCTCTCAGGTTATCTAATGAAGTGCAAGGAATGCGGCTCATGGATTCAGGTTGATGACGACTCAAGAAATAGATCAACTGTAATAAGCTGCAATAAATGTGGGAACCTCTATCAGGTTCTAACTGATCTATAACTGTGTGTACCCTTCACTTCATGAGCTTTTTATAGTCTCTCACACAACTTCAGAGTAGGTGAAACCGCTTGAGCCTAGGCTTAACGACCAAGATGCAAGTTAGAGAAGCAATGTCCAGCCCAGTGATCTCTGTAACTGAAAACGAGGACATAGTTAATGTAGCAAAAAAGATGCGTGAACAACGCGTAGGCGCAGTCATTGTATTAAACGGGAACGGAAACCCAGTAGGCATTGTAACCGAGCGAGATATTGTTACACGCGTGGTTGCTGATGGTGTTGACTCCAACTCTATTACTGCGGGTAAGGTGATGACATCTCCTTTGAAGATGGTTGAGCCTGAGCTTGAGCTTATGGACGCCATGAGAATGATGGATAAAGAAAACATCAGAAGACTCGGCGTCATATACAAAGGTGAACTCGTAGGAATAGTCACTGATAGAAACATCATCAGACTGGTTCCAACAGTGCTTGATATCGTGCGTGAACAAAAAGAGATAATGCAGAACAGCCCAGCCACTAGTTCATCAACAGTAGGGTATTGTGACAGCTGTGAGGTCTACTCCAATGACCTCCGCGAGGTTGACGGTAAGTTCCTCTGTGAGGAATGCCGCATCGATCTCTAAACTCATTAACTCATTCTACAATTATTACCTGTGAATCATAGCTTCTTACTTGATGGTATGCTTGGAAGCCTTGCCCGATGGTTACGTATTCTAGGCTATGATACCCTATACTACTCTGATCGAGATGACGATGATCTGCGGGCTGAAGCATTGAAAACCGGTAGAATATTGGTCACACGAGACTCTGAGCTGGTTCAGAGGTCAATAAAAAACGGTACTCAAGCATTACTTATCCAATCAGATGAAACCATGAAGCAGCTCCAAGAGATAACCGATGCCTATGATCTTGAAGTAAAACCGAAGAATACTCGTTGCCCAAGATGTAACGGCCTTTTAGAATCTGTAAAGAAGACTAGTGTAAAGGATGTTGTCCCTGAGGAATCGTATAACGCGTTTGATGAGTTTTGGCGTTGCATGAAGTGTGAGGCGGTTTATTGGCGGGGCAGTCACTGGGTTCAGATACTTGACTCCCTGGAACGCCTCAAGAGTTCCAACAATTTATAAAGAAATTTTCTAACAGATTGTAGAAAAGGAGGCAAGCCGCTTATTCACACTAACTGATGAACAGGGAGAATATCTGGTAAAGTTAGCTCGACAGGTGATTGAACACAAACTGAGTCTATCAGAGAAACCAGTACCTATAACCGACCCAGTTCTTATGGAAAAATGCGGTGTATTCGTCACCCTCAACGAGCACTCACGAGGTGCATATGGTTTACGAGGGTGCATCGGGTTACCATACCCGACAAAGCCGCTAATTGATGCCCTAATGGAGGCAGCTGAAAGCTCAGCCTTCAATGACCCACGGTTTCCACCAGTCAAGGCTGACGAGATGGAAGGAATAACCATCGAGATCAGTGTATTGACTCCTCCTGAGAAACTAGCTGTTGATGATCCTGAGAAACTACCAGATGAAATTGTGGTTGGAAGAGACGGATTAATAATAGGAAAAGGCTGGAGACGAGGGCTACTTCTACCACAGGTACCTGTAGAGTGGGGCTGGGATAGTAGAGAGTTCCTTTCACAGTGCTGCGTCAAAGCTGGATTACCCCAACAAGAGTGGAGAAAACAGGGCACAGAAATATACAGGTTCCAAGCGATATTGTTTAAGGAAGAGACTCCCCGAGGAAAAATAATCAGACACATAATAGACTAGGAGTAATACACGATGACAGGATTCGATGGCAAACGCATCTATTTCGGTGTATGTGGTATGGGTTTAGGTCACATAACCCGTACCTTGCCTATCGCTCAGAGTGTCATCGCTGAAGGAGGACAGGTTCTCCTCTCTACGTATCTTGAGAGTGTTGATTATGTTCACAAGTTTGGTTTGCCGGTGGTCTCGGCTCCAGACTTGAGTATGAATGTAGATATCACTGGAAGCATCGACATCAAGGCAGCAACTCTCTTGTCTGGTATGGGAAGCGCGCTTACTTTCCTCGATCAAGTTAGGTTTGAGATGCAGACTATTCAGGCCTTTGAACCTGATCTGGTCTTCGCTGATACTAGACTCAGTTCCATCTACGCTGCAAGGCTTCTCAAGATACCCATTGTTTCTATATTGAATCAGTATCTTCCAAGGGTGCCCCGGGAACGTGATACTATCTTTTTCAGAGTTATTGATGGTATGATAATGACTACCTTGGGGCGGTCATGGGCTCTTAGCAGTATAATATTGATTCCTGATTTCCCAGAGCCATACACCATCAGTCTCGATAGCCTAAGAATACCCCGCAGAATAGGGGCACGAGTTAGACTAGTAGGCTCAATAATCCCACAGACTCCAAACAAGAATAACCGAGTTAAAGAGATCAGGGAAGAACTTGGGGTAAGAGAGGATCAAAAGTTGATCTATGCTGGTATCAGTGGTCCAAGGTCTGAGAAGATTCCCCTCATCAAGCTACTGATACCCATACTGAGTAGGTTCCCCGACCGATACAAAGTCATAATGTCCATGGGGGTTCCTAACGGGGGCTCAAGAAAAATACGGCGTGGAAACTTGACCCTGATTCCATGGATCGAGAACAGGTTTGATTATCTTGATGCATGCGACGCCGTGATTAGCCGCGGTGGACACGAGACTCTGATGCAGAGTATTAGCTATGGGAAGCCTAGTGTGATTATTCCCATGCCTAAGCATCCTGAGCAGTATGGTAATGCTCGACGAGCCATGGAAATGAACGTAGCAAAATCGATACATCAACGAGAGGTCACACTAGAGCATCTTGTCCAACGAGTTGACGAGGTTCTTGAATCAGTAAAGATAAGAAATGTTCTCAAAGAGATTAATGAGGTTCATCTTGGTGACGGTTTGAATAGGACGTTGGATACTCTACGAGAATCTGTTGATTAATTTTAAATCCCTGAAGCCTGTGGTATTTTGTTATGGATTATCACTACGCGAAGGAACGAGACCCCAAAGTAGGAGAATACTTTGACAAAGAAACCATGGAAGCATGGAGCAAATGGAATAGCATGGTCTTTGAGCCCGGAAAACTAGACAAAAAGACAAAGGAACTCATCGCAGTCGCATGCACCTACATGACAAGATGTCCATACTGCATCGAGGGGCACGCAAAAGCAGCAATAGCCGCTGGAGCATCAAAAGAAGAACTAGCTGAGGTTATTCAGATCGCCATGGCGTTAAGCAGTGGTGCAGCAATAGCCCACAGAAACTTTGCATTGGATGTCTAGTCATCCACTTTTCTATTTATCAGCCCAGTACTGCCTTGTCTTCATATACTGAATCTTAGCTTTGAGCAAGTCCTTGTAGAACTCCTCATCGCTGCGATGCATTCTGCTGAGCACCTGATAGCTTGTAACTGGACCCACTCCATACACCATTAACGCTTCCACAGCTTTTCTACCGTAGCTCAATACCATATCCGCGGTCTTACGTCCATGAACAAGCTCATCATGGTCTTCCCCGAATAACTCCTCTCCTTCTCTCCACCTCTTGAGTAGCATCTGGAAGTGTTCTGGGTCTTGTCTTCGGTGCATCATTGCTAGAAGCCCTGAGCCACAGTTTCCACATTTAGGATGGTCCTCTAGTTCTCTTATTCTGATATTTATGTGCCATTCTCCGCAGTTGACGCATGCTAGGTTTACTTTGCGTGACTCAATATTTTGTTTCATGTATTGAATCTGATCTGTGATAGTGGCGTCTGTTGCCATCAACTCCTCGATATCAGCATACTTCTCCAAGATGTGACGCGCCAATGCACTAGGTTCGAAGACTTTCTTGGTGATTAACTCGATTCGTCCATCTGTGATGCCAGTGATTACGTCTTGTACTGCTGGTAGGTCTAGTTTCTCGTGGTAGGCTTCTCTTATTGTTTCATGATAGATGGGAGTGTCTTTGAACCGGTAGTAAAGGTTCTCGATCCTCTCGGAGCCAATTGATTTACCGCGTGGTATGACTCCGAAGCGCTCAGCGATAAACTTCATCTTGTATCCGAAGGGGAACCTCGCGTGCATGTACTCGCTGAGTAGTCTATCTGCTTCCTCTCTGGTTAGTGATTTAATCAGTTTAGTGATGTCCTCTATCTCGTACTCGTTAAGCTTGTTAGGCGCCTCGATAAGCAGTCTATATGGGTCGTTCCACCAGTTGTAGATCAATTCTTTTTCACTGAGAGCTGCGTCCAAAATAGCTCCAAGAGTTCTGTTGAAGTTCTCGCCTCTTGTACTGTGAATGACGATGTACTGGTCCCATATCTCTAGGATTAAGTTGTCTTTGCTTGGAAGTGGTAGCCCTGATTTGAGATGCGCCTTTGACTCGTCCAGTATCTCTTTGAGGCTGCCTACATCAGCATCCAGCTTACCAGTGATGCTTTCAAGGTTGTTTTCTGCCTCTAGGATGGTCTCACGTAGGGTTCCTGTTTCTTCTGCTAATTCCCGGGAGACTGGTATGAGTTCACCGTCCCATCCGGGGGCAGCGCCCAGTGGATCAGTGCTTGGTAGGGCATGTAATACGCCTCTTTCTTCATCTATCTGGAGTATCCGCCATACTCTTCCTTTGAGGATTACGTTGAGTCCGACTCGTGCTCTGAGGCTCCAGAACTCGTCGCCTACTGTGCCTATCATCTCGTCTGTGATGGCGTTTATGAAAGGGTATCTTCGCTCATCGTTAATCATACCTAGGTTCTCAAAATAGTATCTGCGTCCTTTGCCTGTCTTCTTCAACAATTCTCCCTCCTTATTGATCAATCCTATCTGTTTGAGGAACTCAGTTAACTCAGAGTACTCCTCCCAAGTGTACTCCTTGAAAGGATAAGCTCTCAGCGCTAACTCGTAGACCTCTTTCGCGTTTACCCCCTCCTCATCATGCAGAGATAAACCAACAATCTGATGCGTCAGCACATCAAGGGGCTTCATATGCACCAACGTAGGCTCAATTCTCTCTCTGCGAGCCATCTCTGAAGCAACAAGACTCTCAAGAGCATCCTCTCCATAGGCTGGGATGGTGACCCCCTCACTGAGTTTACTCAGAGTGTGCCCTGCTCGTCCTACGCGCTGGATCAAGGCACTTACCTGTCTTGGGCTTTGATACTGGATACAGAAATCAACCTCACCTATATCGATACCAAGTTGTAGGGTGCTGGTGCAAACTATCGCCTTCAGCTGCCCCTCCTTAAACATATCCTCTACTTTATGGCGTTGTTCTCTGCTGAGGCTTCCATGATGAACCTCTATTCCCGGGTCCATCTGTTTGAGTCTGAAACCCAGTCCCTCAGCTTGCCCCCTACCCTGCACGAATATCAAGGAACTGTTATGATCTCGGACCAGTTGTCTGATCCTGTTGAGTCTTGAGGCTGCTTTAGGGCTTGTCTGAAGTTCGTCAGCTAAATCATAATCAGCGTCTGTGGGCTGAGGAAACTGAACCTCATAGACATAGTTCTTATCCACCTCTACCTCAGCGATGAAAACATCATGCACCCCACCCAAGAACTCAGCCACAGTCTCCGGATTACCCACTGTTGCGCTTAACCCGATTCTCTGGGGCGGCTTTTTCGCTGCTTTTTCCAGTCGCTCCATTCCTACCGTGAGTTGTGCCCCTCTTTTGCTTGCAGCTAGATCGTGTATCTCGTCTATGATTATCCACTTGACCGTGGCTAGATGTTTTCTCATGGACTTTGTAGGCAGTATAGCCT
>JAHLLU010000109.1 GCA_020444005.1 archaeon | reverse complement strand
ATAATATTCGTCAATTAGCTAAATATCTCGAAATTCCACAAAATATAATCGATAAGGCGCCCAGCCCGGGCTTCTACAAGGGTCATACCGATGAAAAAGAGCTGGGATGTGATTACGATACTATTGATCTCATTATCTATCTATGGGAAAAGGGATACATTAATACTGAAATAGCTGAAAAAGTCGACAAACCAGTGGAAATAGTAGACAGTATACTATGGCGTATAAAAGCAAACGAACATAAACGACGACTTCCATTAATCTTAAGACTAAGTTAACCAATCCCTTAGTAAATCGGAGGCATTCAATGGGACGAAAAAGACAAAAAGTAGTAAAATATGTAAAACACAAACTGCCAAGTCAGTATCTTTGTCCAAACTGTGGTAAGAACACAGTTTCAATCATACTCAAGAAAAAAGAGGATATCGGGAGAATTATCTGCGCAAGCTGTGGATTGAAAGACCAGTTCCCCGTCCCTGAAAACACAGCCCCAGTAGACGCCTACTGTATCTTCGTAGACAACTACTACGGCGTCGAGGAGCCCCCGACTCAATGACAGGGAAAACTGAACAATATCTCCTAGACCAAATTAAAAAGAAAGGAACAATACACTTCACATTAGTTGATCCAGATAAATCATCAGGATACGACTGCGCCAAGATAGCTGCTGAAGCCGAAAAAGGTGGTACAACTGCTATTATGGTCGGTGGATCAACTCTCGCATCTCAATCGGACCTAGATGAAGCAATTCAAAAAATTAAACAAGCGGTAAAAATACCGGTCATTCTATTCCCAAATGGACCCATGGGAGTAAGCAAGTACGCTGATGCCGTCTGGTTTATGTCACTTCTCAACAGCCAAAACCCATACTACTTCATAGACGCTCAAATGTTATCAGCTCCAATAGTAAAACAAAACAAACTAGAAGCCATCCCAATGGGATATATTATCACAGGAGAAGGCTGTGTGGCTGGATACGTAGGATATGCACGCCCAATCAGCTTCAAACACCCCAAACTTGCAGTAGGATACAGTCTCGCCGCCGAGACCTTGGGCATGAGATTCGTCTATCTTGAGGCTGGAAGCGGCGCACCTGAGCCAATCCCACCAACAATGGTAGGTGCAGTAGTGAAATACGTAGATATACCAGTAATTGTGGGTGGAGGAATCCGAAACCCCAAGGCAGCATTGGCTGCTAAGATGGCTGGAGCAAGCGCTATCGTAACTGGAACCTTGGTAGAGGAAGAGTCCGAGGTCGAGAAACGTATCAGGGAGATAGTTGACGCTATCTCAAACTAGTTTTCTAGCTAATTTTTAGTAGGGTACAGTTTAAAGCCCTTAGCTGCATATTCTAAGGCGCTAGGTTTCAGTTAGAAATCCGGTGAGCCCAAACTTGATCGACGTTGAGATGCCTCCACATTACAAAGAATACTTCACAGAGCTAGAGAATAAACTGAACAACCTCTACAAGGTGGCAGAAGAGGCAAGATCAAAAGGACTGGATGCAAGCCTCGAGGTAGACGCTAAAATCACCAAAGATATTGCTGAAAGAATCGAGAAACTCATCGGACCCCCAGGCATCACTGAACGAATGAGGGAGCTTGTTGAACTTGACCGCCGTGAGATGAGTTTCAAGATAGCACGAGAGATTGCCTTAGGCAGATTCGGTGTAATGGAAAAGCAAAAAGCCGCAGATCAAGCCATCAGAACAGCCCTAGCTATAATGACCGAAGGCGTAACAATAGCGCCCATTGAGGGAATACCAGAAATCAAAATCAAACAAAACCCAGACCGAACCCAATTCCTATCAGTATATCTCGCTGGACCCATCAGGCCAGCGGGCGGAACCGCCCAAGCATTAACACTGGTAATTGCAGATGTTGTACGTAGAGCACTGAACCTTGATAAATGGCAACCCAGCGAGGACACTGTTAACAGGTTCATTGAAGAAGTCAGACTCTATGAACGGACTGTACGACGTTTCCAGTATCACGTGACTGATGAAGACCTTGAGATCGCTATGAAGGCGCTACCAGTTGAGCCTACAGGTGTTAGCACAGACCCTTACGAGGTTTCTAACTATAGAGATGTAACAGGAATAGAGACCAACAGGCTCAGGGGCGGAGCACTTATCGTCGTAGTAGATGGCGTGGTTGGGCGTGCCCGTAAATTAATTGGTATTTGTGAAAAAATAGGAATTGAGGGATGGGAATGGCTCAACAAGATGGGGCAGAAGAAAACAGAGGAAAACGGGGAGAAAAAGAAGCCTACAGCCCAGTTTATGGAAGAGATAATTGTTGGAAGACCAGTGTTTGGTTTCCCAAACGCAGAAGGCGGATTTAGACTAAGATATGGAAGAGCAAGAACAACAGGACTAGCAGCATGTGGTATTCATCCAGCTACAATGATAACACTCAACAAATTCATGAACACCGGGCTCCAGCTCAGAGTAGAGTTACCCGGTAAATCAGCTGCAGTATGCCCCGTAGACAGTATTGAACCACCCGTTGTACGACTAAAGAATGGTACAGTAATTAGAGTTGAGAACGAGGAACAGGCGTGGAAGACATATGATCAAGTTGAACGCATACTCTTCAACGGAGACATACTCTTCAACGCAGGTGACTTCATACAATTTAATCAACCACTCCGTCCAGCAGGATACGATGAAGACCAGTGGAGATTTGATCTCCTCCACAGCATCAAGGATGTAGGCGAAAAAACAGTTGAAGAATTAACGGGAATACATATTGATAGAATAAATCAGCTGCTGGAAAATCTAATGGAGCCTCCTAGTCCAGAGGAAGCACTCCAAATCGCAAAACTCGACACACCAATACATCCAAGATACACGTTTGAGTGGTCAAAAGTCAGTCTCCAAGAACTGCTGACACTGAGAAACAGCCTCGCAGAACAATGGGACACTCGGGAAAATGGAATATCATTAACAAGAGAGGAGAAAAACACCCTTGAACTCCTGTTGATTCCTCACAAGGTGTCCAAGGGAAAAATCTACTTAGAGTCCCTTGAACCAGTCGTAGAAAAATGTCTAGCGCTTGACCACAGATATGTTGAATCTGAAGAAGAAAAACCACTCGAACAAGTAAACACATGGGCTGGATTCACAGTAAGAGAAAAAGCATACGTTCACGTGGGAGCCAGAATGGGTCGCCCAGAGAAAGCAAAAGAACGTAAAATGAACCCATATATCCACAGCCTCTTCCCTGTGGGAAACGCTGGTGGACCTCAACGAGACATCACGCGCCCGAAAAGAGGCGACAAACTCAAAGTAGAATTAGTAAACCTTCAGTGTCCACAGTGCGGATACGAGGCAACCACGCCAATATGCAGTAACTGTGGAAGCCAGACAGTGATACAGCGTATGTGTCCACGTTGTAAGACCAAGACAGACGCCGAGACATGCCCCAGATGCAACATAGACACAGTTGCGTATACATGGGTTGAGCTTGACCTCCGTGTGGAACTTGAAAAAGCGCGTAGCTATATTGATGGACAGATCCCACCCAAGATAAAATGCGTAAAACGCCTCATGAACGAGCAGCGAATACCAGAGCATCTAGCCAAAGGAATACTCAGAGCACGCTACGACCTTAGTGTCTTCAAGGACGGCACCCTCAGATACGATCTAACGGACATCCCGCTCACGCATTTCACGCCAAACGAGGTAGGTACATCAGTCGAGAAACTCGTAAAACTCGGATACAAGTACGACATGAACGGTGATCCACTGACCAAAGGAGACCAAATGCTAGAACTCTTAGTACAAGACATTGTTCTCCCAGAAGACTGCGGAGACTACCTTCTCAAAGTAACAAAATTCCTCGACGACGAGATACGAGACTTCTACAAGATGGACCCAGTCTACAACAAGGAAACACGAGACGACCTCATAGGAGAAATAGTACTCGGAATGGCGCCTCACACAAGTGCAGCAATAGTAGGACGCCTCATAGGATGGACAACGGTACGAAACTGCTACGCCCACCCGTATTGGCACGCAGCGAAACGCCGTAACTGTGATGGCGACGAGGACGCGGTGATGCTAGTTCTTGATCCATTGCTAAACTTCAGTCGATCATATCTTCCTGAACAGAGCGGAGGATTGATGGATGCACCGTTATTCGTTATCCCCAACCTGAACCCGGGAGAAGTAGACAAGGAAAGCCACAACGTAGACGTCATCGATAGATACCCACCTGAGTTCTACGATATGAGTATGCGTGGCGCCAAACCCAACGAGTTCGGACCACTAGTAGATACCTTAGGTGGAAGACTTGGAACCCCTGCGCAGTATACAGGTACAAAATATACCCATGAGTGCACTAATATCAATCTAGGAAGCCATCATGGAGCCTACAACGAGCTTCCATCAATGATTGACAAGCTTGAAAGCCAACTAGACCTCACCAAGAAACTGCGCGCGGTAGAGGGAAAAATAGTCGGCCTCAAGATACTGAACAGCCACTTCATGAAAGACATCGTTGGAAACCTCAGAGCATTCACGCGACAAGGATTCAGATGCACCAAGTGCAACAAAAAATATCGACGCCCACCATTGAAAGGCGTCTGTGACCGCTGTGGAGGCCCAATACTACAAACCGTACATAAAGGCGGTATTGAGAAATATCTAACCCCCGCAAAAGACCTGATCGATAAGTACGATCTCGGAGAATATTATGAAGACAGGATAAGACTCGTGGAGGAGGAGATTGATTCTTTATTCTGGGAGGAAGAACCCGAGGAGACTCATAACCAGTTCAACCTCACCGATTTCATGAAGCCGAAAACCAAAGACTAGGTCAAGAAAGGTTATTATTTGACTCCTGAGTAGTCTGTGCGAACAACAATGAGTAGTAAGAAAAAGAAACAGAGTGTAGGAATGCCCCAGAGTAGCGCCGGTTTGATGAGGTTCTTCCAAGACGAGACCAACGGCGTAAAGATACCACCAGAGTTTGTAGTTGGAGCAGCAGTATTACTCATTGTTACAGTCGTAGCAGCGAGAATATTCTTCCCAATCTAATAGACTCGAATGGCTCTCTATCCCCTAAATCACAGGAGACTGCCACTCAATGTCAACAAAACCAAAGCCGAACCTAGTAATCATGGGCAACAAACCGATAATGAACTACGTCGTAGCATGCCTCACATTGTTCAATGAAGGCGCCGAAACAGTGAAACTTCGAGCGCGCGGAAAACACATCAACAAGGCTGCTGATACCGTTGGACTGCTTCGTAGAGTCTTTTTACCCGGTTTAAAAGTAGTACACGCTGAAACGGGTACCGATATATTAACCCGTACCGACGGCAATCAGGCGCATGTATCTACTATAGAGATTATAATTTCTCCCAATTAATCAGTTTTTTAAACCCACGCCGCAACCATTCAGACGAAGGTTAAACAGGATGACATATCCAAAAATCAAGGTTACACCGCCCGGACCTAAGGCAAAAAAGGTTGTCGAAAGGGACGCGGCTGTTATTTCACCGAGCTTCGGAAGGGCTTACCCGCTTGTAGTGGAGAGCGCACAAGGAAACATCGTCAAGGATGTTGATGGAAACGAGTTCATAGACATGAACGCGGGGCTCGCAGTCTGTAGCGTAGGGCATGGACACCCCAAGCTCAAGAAAGCCATCAAGGATCAAGTTGACAAGTTCATTCACTACAGCTACACTGACTTCTTCTATGAGGACTATGTTGACCTCGGAGAAGAGTTAAGCAAGGTTCTTCCAATCGAGGGAGACAAGAAGATATTCTACGGTAACAGTGGAGCGGAAGCCATCGAGGCAGCCATGAAGGCAAGCCGCTGGCACACTGAAAGACAAGGATACCTAGCATATATCGGCAGTTTCCACGGTAGAACCATGGGCGCGGTTAGCCTTACGGCATCCAAGCCCTATCAGAGGCGTAAGTTCAGCCCACTTATCCCCGGAGTTGAACACATCTTCTACCCATACTGCTACAGATGCCCATTCAATCTAGAGTGTCCAAGCTGTGGTTATGCATGCGTTGACTACATTGATGAATATTTATTCCACAAGTATGTAGCCCCAGAAGAGGTATCAATGCTCTTAGCCGAGCCCATACAGGGAGAAGGCGGCTACGTTGTGCCACCAATGGGTTACTTCAAGAAACTCAAGAAGCTACTGGACGAGTACGGCATACTCTTCGCGGTAGACGAGGTACAGTCAGGCGTAGGCAGAACAGGAAAATGGTTCGCCATCGAACACTTCGGAGTCAAACCAGACATAGTAACCACTGCCAAAGGAATCGCAGCAGGACTACCACTTGGAGTAATGGCTAGCAAAGCCGAGATACAGGACTGGACTCCGGGAAGCCACGCCTCAACTTTCGGCGGAAACCCGGTAAGTTGCGCGGCAGCCATGGCGGTACTGGACATCATCAAGACAGAGAAGCTGCTTGATAACGCTACTGAGCAAGGTAACTACATCAAGAAGCGGCTTGAGGAGATGATGGAGACTCATCCGATGATCGGTGATGTACGTGGAATCGGGTTGATGGTCGGCGTAGAGATCGTAAAAGACAAGGACTCTAAGGAAGTCGCCCCCAAGGCAACAGAGGAGATTATGATGGAGTGCTTTAGAAACGGACTCGCTATCGTAAACTGCGGCGTCAACGTCATCAGATGGATGCCACCACTAACCATAACAAGAGACCTACTAGAGCCAAGCCTCGAAATATTCGAGAAAGCTCTCAGTAAGGTAGAGGCAGCTTAGCCTCAACTATTCTTTTTCAACAACTATTTTTGTGAAAGAACCGCTGCTTACCTGAATTATTCCGTCGAAGGGCTCACGTACATTCATGTACTCTAGCTTGACCTCGGCTCCAGCGGTCAAATCCATTGCTTTCTCGGCGTGTTCACGCCAGAGACTGACACGTGCTTCACCTGTGCCATCATCTATCCTGAAGTTGGTGACAGATGCTGGGCCTCTTGAAGTATCAATGTCTC